>JBDLJS010000073.1:0-21477 GCA_039714235.1 Bacteroidota bacterium
GATACACTTTCGGTAATGGTTTCGGGATGGGCATGGCGCGAAAACCAGATTTCTGATGCAGATGTATTAAACTGGTTAAATTCTGAAAACCGTTGGTGGAGAAGGACTGCTGTAGTTTCTACCATTCCCTTAAATTTAAAATCGAGAGGCGGGACAGGCGACGCTAAACGAACCCTGATGATTTGCGAAAAGGTAGTTGACGATCGGGATGACATGATTGTTAAAGCCCTTTCGTGGTCGTTGCGCGAACTATCGAAAAGCGAAAAACCCGCCGTTGAAGCATTTATGAAAAGATACGATTCAAGACTTGCAGGCCGGGTCAGAAAAGAAGTTTATACGAAATTAACTACAGGGAGAAAAAATGGTTAAATCAAATTTAGAGTCGGAGTAACCTGTTGCTTCCTGTTACAAATTATTCGCACGCACAGGTTTCAAGACAATCTACAATCTCGCTCAGAATTTCGTATTTCAAATAATAAAAAGTATTCTTCCCCTCGCGTTTCGAGCATAATACTCCCTTATCTTTTAAAATACCCAAATGGTGCGAAGTAGTTGATTGTTCAATTTTTAACAATTCGTGTATTTCGGTCACCGTTAAACGCTTTCCTCCTTCGAGGTGTTTTACTATTGCAATACGCATTGGGTGTGCCATTGCTTTTAACATACTGGCTGCAATTTCGAGCCTGTCAGCATCTAACTCTTTAAATTCATTCATGGCGTAATTTTATAATAGATACAAATATATAAATATTTAAAAGTTATAATAATTGAATTTACTCAATACATGGGAAGTTTTACTGAATTGAATTTTATTTTTTTGGCAATTCTGTTCATTTTTATATGAAAATATTCTATGTTCGTTTTTCAAATTAAAAAAGGGTAATTCAATTCATGACAACGATAAATAAAATTAAATCGCCAATTCAGAAGGAATTAAATGAATTTGAGCCCTATTTCAAAAAATCGTTGCAAAGCGATATCCCTCTGCTGGCAACCATTCTGAATTATTTATATCGTACCAAAGGGAAACAGCTTCGCCCCATCTTTGTGTTTCTATCGGCGAAACTGCATGGCGGAACGAATGAGTATTCAAAGCTTGCTGCCTGCTCGGTTGAGTTGTTGCACACTGCAACCCTGGTTCACGACGATGTGGTTGACGAATCGTACGAACGCAGGGGAGCCTTTTCGGTTAAAGCCCTTTGGAAAAACAAACTGGCCGTTTTAGTAGGCGATTATATTTTAGCCAAAGGCCTGATTTTACAACTTGAAAATAAAAAGTACAACTTTTTACACCTGATTTCGAGGGCAGTGCAGGATATGAGCGAAGGAGAAATTCTCCAGATGAAAAAAAGCCGGAAACTGGATATCGACGATGATACCTATTTCGAAATAATCCGCAAAAAAACAGCTTCGTTAATTGCTACCAGCATGGCCATTGGAGCCTCGTCGGCAACTGATGATGAGGAAATTGCAGAAAAAATGTACAAAATCGGGCAGGATGCCGGCATTGCTTTCCAGATAAAAGACGATATTTTCGACTATCAGTCGAAAGGAATAATTGGAAAACCGATTGGAAACGACATTAAAGAGAAAAAAATTACCCTCCCACTTTTACATGTCTTAAATAACTCTGAAAACTCGGAACGAAAACGAATACTCAGGCTGATAAAACGCAAAAACAAAAACAGCAAAGTTGTTAAAGAGTTAATTCAACTGGTGATTGACAAAGGAGGCCTGGATTACGCTGAAAAACAGATGATTGAGTTCAAAGATAAAGCCATTGAAGGGCTCCTTGAGTTTCCTGAATGTGAAGCACGAACCTCATTAATTGAATTAATGAACTACATTACTACCCGAAAAAAATAGTCAGAAATCTATCTGCAGAAAATACCCGTTATGTTTCCTGACATTAAGAACCCTGTCATCGTTAAAAATCAGATATTGCCCTTTTATTCCTGTCAGTGATCCTTCAATTTCGGGTAATTTGTCAAATCCAACGCTTACAATTTTTTTCGGGAATTGTTCTACCGGATATTCAACAGTTGTAATTTCATTATCAATATCGATATATTTTTGAAGTTCAACCGGAAGCAGTTCAGCTGCTTTTTGTTTTTCAGCAGTCAGGTTAATATCAGGTAAAATTTCGTTTTTAAGCATAGCCCGCCAGTTGGTTTTGTCGGTAAAATATTTTTTCAGGAAAACTTCGATTACCCCGGCAATGTGACGGTTTGGAGTTTTGGCCAGTTTTATTGCATAGCTGGCTCCCTGGTCGATCCATCGTGTAGGAATTTGGTGATTTCGTGTTACTCCCACTTTTATTTCGCTCGAAACAGCCAGATAAACAACGTGGTCGATAAGGTCGTTTTTTTCGGCCCACTGCATATCGCGTGCAATGCCGAAATGCGACTTCGAAAGTTCGGGGCGGATAATCGACTCGCTGGCTTCAGGCGCTGTTTGAAGACAGTTGAAACAGAACCCCTGGCTAAACGATGTTTTGGTTCGCTTACCACACGAAATGCAGTTGATTTGCCCGGTGAAGGTAATCTTAATTTCCTTGCCGATAATATCGTTCATTTCAATCTGGGTTTCACCGATTGGCAGAGTATATTTGACCGGCGCTGCCAGCTCTGTCCTCATTTTCAGTATGTTGCCTTCAAATTGCATATGTTGTTATCTTAGACTTTTAACATTGAATCAATCCAAATATTTTAAGCGACTATTTATCTGCCTACAATCCTTCATCATTAGCCACACCCATAACTCCCAGGAAAAGTAATTTCGCAGCATCTTCCATAATTTCGGGAGTAAGCACGTTGGTTTTGTCCATTGGGTGGTGGTAATATACCGGGTGCACCGAATTGCGGGTCCAAAGCCCGAATGTTTTTATCCCTGCATCTTCAAAAATTGAAGCATCAGACCTTGGCCGGCCATAGTTTTTACGTGTTTCGGAAGCAGCCATTTCACGATGCAGGAAATTGTTGCTGGCAGCTTCGAAATGCCCGTAAAGTTCCGGGTGGCTTTTCCCTCCTGAAACAAAAAATCCGGTTCCGTTGCCCACCATGTCGAGATTAATCATCATTTTGGTTTTTTCAACCGGAAACAACGAATTTTTACAGTAATGTTTGGCACCGTACAATCCACATTCTTCTCCTCCCAAAAGAACAAATAATACTGATCGTTTTGGTTTTACCTCTGAAGTTGCCAATGCTTTTGTGGCTCCTAAAATATCGGAAACACCCGAAGCATTATCCAAAGCTCCCGGAAACAAAACTTCGCCCATCTGCCCCTGTCCGTCGAGGTGCCCGCCAACTATTATCACTTCATTTTTTAAAACCGAATCCGAACCTTCTATTAATCCTACCACGTTACATGCCTGTGCATCAGGAAAATATTTGGTTTTTGCTTTGATGGTTACCTGTAAGTCTGGATTTAAAGCAAACGAAGGGATTTCCATATTTCTTAGCCTGGTTTTAACCTCTTTGTACGCTTTTCCTGAATCAGAAAAAATCTGTTCAACCACTTCGTTACTAACGTGGGCATAAATAAATCCTTTGAGATTCACTGTGTTTGGGTTTGCAATTTTACTGGCATAAATCATTCCGGCAGCACCATGCTCTACCGCATTTTTGAATTTGTAGCGATGGTAGGCATAAGACGTCCATTGTGCGAGGGTGGGATCGTTTTTGGTGTAAGGAACACCTGTTTCAAGAATAATGATTTTCCCTTTTACATCAACATTTTTGTAATCGTCATACCCAAGTTCGGGTGCAGTAATTCCGTACCCAACATAAACCAACCCGGCAGTAATTTCTCCACTGGCCGAGTTTGAGCCTGGTAAATAATCATCCGGAAATTTAAGTTTATAAACACTGTCGTTATTCGAATAAGTTACTTTGCCAAGTGAAAGCACATCAGAATATTCATTCTTAAAATATTGAAAATAGCTTCCGTTATTGGCTGGTTTTACTCCCCACTCTTCAAATTTGCCTGCACACCATTTTGCTACTTCTATATATTCTGGAGAACCGGATAAGCGGCCTTTGTATTTTTCCGAACTTAATTCTTCAGCAAACTCCAGCATCTCATAGCTGGAAATGGAATGAAATGTTTTAAGTATTTTATCTGCTTCGGTTTCCTGAGCAATTGTTATAAACGACAGGAATGAGAACAGTAAAACGAATAAAGTTGATTTGGTTTTCATCTGATAAATGCTTTTTGAATTAAAACGAACAAAGTTACAAATATAAAAGTGATGAGCATGGTTGAATTCATTCTGTTGAAAAAGCAACATCATTTGATTATATGTTCAGAACGTAACATATTACTACAAATTTTCTTATTTAGAATCTTTCTGTGTAAATTATTTATAGTAAATTGTACCTGCATAAATTTAAAATCAAGTTTTATGAAAATTTTAAGAGGTACAATTTTGGGCGCAATAGCCTATTTTCTTTTGGGTTGGTTGGTGTACGGAATTTTATTAATGGATTTTTCGGCCGCGAATTACAACCAGTGTATAAGCCGAGCTGACGGGGTAATGATTTGGTGGGCTTTGATTGCCTCCAATTTAGTTTTGGCACTGTTTCTTACTCTCTTTCTTAAATGGTCGGGAGCAAAAACTCTTATCGATGGCCTGAAAACCGGAGCATTATTTGGATTGCTGATGTCATTAACCCTGGGATTATCGTATTATTCCATGACAACGATGTACAACAATTTTACGGGCATAATTGTCGATGTAGTTGTTTCGGTTATGCTAATGGCAATAGTTGGAATGATTATCGTAATCACCTGGGGCAAACACTAGGTGAATGTTTAATTATCCCCCAATCTCAACTTCCAGCCCATATTCTTTAAAAATGGAAACAGCCTTGTTTTGTTCTTCTTCGGCAGGTTCTGCCATATTGAATTCTTTGTAATCAGACCCCAGCTTATTGTACTTGCTTGCAGCAATGTTGTGATAAGGCAAAATGTTGACAAGTGGCTTTTCCCCAGGAAGACCGGAAATAAATTCCGCCATTTCTGTAATACTTTTTTTATCAGCATTTACATTTTTAATCAATGGGATGCGAATATTGATATTTGCACCGGTATCAGCTAAAACTTTAAGGTTTTTAAGAATAATTTCATTGCTTACACCTGTCCATTTTTTATGTTTTTCCGGATTCATTAACTTCAAATCATATAAAAACAGTTCGGTGTGTTTTGCCACTTCAAGCAGTACTGCAGTATCAGCAAAACCAGAAGTGTCAACGGTTCGGTGGAAATTCTGATTGCCGCATGCCTTGAGCATTTCCAGAAGAAATTGAGGGTGCATTAATGGTTCGCCACCCGAGAAAGTAACACCACCTACCGAATGTTCGATGTGCACCCGCTCTTTTTCAATAATCTCCAGCAACTCGTCAATTTCATACTCTTTCCCCGACATTTCAATAGCTTTGGCCGGGCAAACATCGGCACATATTCCGCACAAATCACAGGCTTCGAAATCGGTTACAATACCGTTGGATGTTAACGTTAAGGCATCGTTCGGACAAACTTTTACACACTCTTGCGCACCAATACATTTAGAGGAAGTATATAATTTTTGTACAGTGGACAACTGGCTTTCAGGATTATGGCACCACTTGCACGAAAGTGGACAACCTTTAAAAAAAATGGTTATCCGAATTCCAGGACCATCGTTAATGGCGTAGCGTTTTATGTCGAAAATAAGTGGTTGTTTCATCTTTTTTTACAATTGTCATTTCGAAGGAAGAATGACTGAGAAACCTGTATTTTGAAGCAACAGATTTCTCCTTACAGTCAAAATGACGGCGTTAAAATCCTTCATTCTCTGTCCTGTCAATCACCTCTTGCTGTAAATCGGCATTCATATCGTTAAAATAGTCGCTGTAACCCGCCATTCTCACTATTAAATCTTTATAATCTTCGGGGCAAGACTGTGCAGCCAGTAATGTTGCAGTATCGATAATATTAAACTGAATGTGGTGACCTCCCAAAGAAAAATAACTACGTATTAACTGCCCCAGTTTTTCCACATCTTTATCGCGTTTCAGCAGGCTCGGAACAAAACGTAAATTCAGCAAAGTGCCACCCGATTTTGCCTGGTCGAGCTTACCCAGCGAACGGATTACATTGGTAGGCCCGTGCGTGTCGCAACCATGCGATGGTGATGTGCCGTCGGAAATAGATTTCCCGGAAAAACGGCCGTTTGGAGTTGCACCCAAAACCAATCCGAAATAAACATGGCAGGTTGTGGAAAGCATATTCAGATGAAACGACCCCCCTTTTGTGTTGGGCTTTCCATCGATTGCAGCCAGCAAATCGTTGTAAACTTTAATAGCTATTGAATCAGCGTATTCATCGTCGTTACCAAAAAACGGGGTGTGGCTCAGAATCCGCTGACGCAATATTTCTTCACCGTCATAATTTTTTTCGATGGCATTTAACAGCGTATTCATGCTGAATGTTTTATCCCCGAAAACATGTTTTTTAAGAACCGACAAGCTATCGGTAACGGTTCCCAACCCAGTACACTGAATGTAATTGGTATTGTAACGCGGGCCGCCATTGTAATAATCTTTCCCTTTCGAAATACAGTCTTCAATCACCACCGAGAGAAACGGTGCCGGAGCATATTTCGCAAACATCCGGTCGATGTAATTACTTACCCTTAATTTTTGGTCGACCACAAAATCCAGTTGTTTCAGAAAAGCTTTGTACAACTCGGCATAACTGTTAAATTCATGCGGATCACCCGTTTTTATTCCTGCAACCTTCCCTGTTAAAGGATCTTTACCGTTGTTAAGTGTAATCTCCAGTATTTTAGGCACATTCAAATAACCGGTGAGCAGATAAGCTTCTTTTCCGAAAGCGCCCACTTCGATACAACCACTGCAACCACCTTCGCGGGCATCCTGTATCGATTTTCCCTGGTTCAACATCTCCTTAATATAAATGTCGGGATTAAACACCGAAGGATATCCGTGTCCCTGGCGGATAAGTTTTACGGCTTCATTCAAAAATTTATCGGGCGTAACAGAGCTAATGTGGACAGAATTACCGGGCTGCAGAATATGCAGTTCTTCAATCACTTCGAGCATGATGTATGAAACCTCACTTACTCCGTCAGTACCATCGGGTTTTATTCCGCCAATATTAATATTGGTAAAATCGTTGTACGTTCCACTTTCGCGAGCGGTAATCCCCACTTTTGGCGGTGCCGGGTGGTTATTCACTTTTATCCAGAAACTGCTGATTAGTTCTTTTGCCTCATCTCTTGTGAGTATGCCTTCGTTTATCTCTTTTTCATAAAATGGTGCAAGGTGTTGGTCGAAATGGCCGGGATTCATGGCATCCCAACCATTCAATTCGGTAATTGTGCCCAAATGTACAAACCAGTACATCTGAATAGCTTCCCAAAGGTTCCGTGGAGCATTTGCCGGCACCCAACGGCAGACTTCAGCAATACGCTTCAACTCATTTATCCGTTCCGGATTGGTTTCGGCAGCAGCCATCTCTTCGGTCATTTCTGCATGACGTTTGGCAAAAACAATGGCAGCATCGCACGAAATATCCATTGCTTTTAATTCCTCAAGCTTTTCGGTAGCTTCCGGATCGTTCAAAAAATCGAGACTTTCAATATGTGCATTTATCTCTTTTTTGAAATCGAGCATTCCTTTTTGGTAGATTTTCCCGTCGAGAGCGGTATGGCCGGGAGCCCGCTGCTCCATAAACTCGGTGAAAATTCCTGCTTCGTATGCTGCCTGCCACGCTTTCGGAACATGATTAAAAATACGTTCACGCATTGTTCGTCCTTTCCAGTAAGGAATTACCTCGCGTTCGTAAATATCGATGTCTTCCAGCGAAATGGTATACTGTTGCTGTTCGCGCGTATTCAATACATGAAAATCTTCTACACTATGGCAGGTAAGTTCGGGAAACGTTGGAACCGATTTGGGGTACGGACCACGCTCCCCAACAATCAATTCATCGTCGCCAATGTAAATTGTTTTTTGCTTACATATTTCCAGAAAATTAAGGGCACGCATCACCGGTTCTGAGTACTTTCCGTAATTTTTCTTGTAAAATTGTGTGGTAATCAGTGCGCGTTCAATTGAAAGAGATTCCTGTGTTTCGACACTCAATTTTCGTAAACGCCTGATTCTGTCGTTCATTCCCGGACCGGATTTGGTTGGTTTATAAAAATTACCTTCGGCTCCAGTGGGTCTCTCAGGGGATTTTATTGATTGTACTTCGCTAAAAGACATTCGTTTAAAACTTTAATAAATTACGAGATAAAAAATAATGTGTATTAAATGGCTGTGAGGGGGAAAGGTTTACGTGTACAAAATCCAGCACTCGAAAAGACACCGGTACGATGCAAGAAGATTTGATATGTGGTGTTCTGTACTCACTTGATTTTTAGTATCTATTGGTGTAAATTTAGACAATTAATGAAAGATATCAAAAAACAAAGGCTTTGTATATTCTCCGTTGAAATCAACAAAAGCACCTTTTGTCTGTTTAAAAATTAAATCAAACTTATAAATCATGAGTAACCTGAAATCAGGAGACAAGATAGTTTCCAAAAACATTGAAGCTTATGTTAAAGCAGCACTGATATTTCTTATCATCTACGCTTCATTTTTAATCTTTAAACCATTTTTGATACCCATTGTCTGGGGAGTTATTATTGCGGTTGCGTTGTATCCGTTGCATTTAAAATTAACCAAATTGCTGGGAGGGAAAAACAGTCTTTCATCAACAATAATCACCTTGGTATTTTTGGCAATTCTGATTATTCCTTCGGTGTATTTTGTTGAATCGTTGTTTGAGAGCGTAAAACACCTGGCAGCCCAACTAAAGGCAGGGACACTTGAAGTTGAAGCACCGCCTGAGAAAGTAGCAGGCTGGCCCCTGATTGGAAAACCAATTTACGATGCCTGGCAACTTTTCGCCGATAATGTTACTGCAGGAGTTGCAGAATTTAAACCTGAAATTCAGGCCGGAGCACAAAAAATACTTAATGGCTTTAAAGGATTTATGGGAAGTTTGCTGGTATTTATACTTGCAATCATAATTGCGGGGATTTTTCTGTCAAAATCGAAAGGCGGATATCCGGGAATTTATAAAATATTTAATCGTTTGGCAGGCGAAAAAAAGGGAACAGAAATGGTGAACAACTCACAAAAGACAATAAGCAGCGTGGTTACCGGCGTTTTGGGAACGGCTGTTATTCAAACTGCAATTATTGCCATTGCTTTTTTTGTTTTTAAAGTTCCACTAGCCCCTGTTTTAACGTTAATAGTTCTGTTTTTTGCTATTGCACAAATTCCGGTTATCCTGGTTGTACTTCCGGTTATAATATATATGTTTTCGGCTGTTGGAGGAGCAAGTGCCATTATTTTTGCCATTTGGGGAATTTTAGGTGGCTTAAGCGACAATTTTCTGAAACCAATGTTACTTGGCCGTGGTTTGGATATACCTATGCTAGCCATTTTAATCGGAGCCATTGGAGGTATGGTATTAATGGGAATTATCGGATTATTTATAGGTGCAGTGGTTATGGCCCTGGCTTACCAGATTTTACAAATATGGTTGAACGATACTTCTGATTCAAAAGAAGAACTTCAGGAATAGGGTATATTGTATAATCAGTTACACAGTTTTAAGAAAATACTCTAAATTAATCAGTATAGTAAACCTTTAATAATTAACAATTGTTATAGACACAAAATTTTAACTATTTAATTTAAATAATAATAGCCATGAGAAAAATTTTCAGATTACTGGTTTTTCTGTTGCCTGTTTCGGTCATGATTATTTCGTGTTATCCGGAGTATGATGCAACTGTAGAAGAATTGGATTTAGCAATTACCAAGTACGACAAAGAACAAAACTTTGAAGAGCTGTCTACTTTCTTTTTATACGACACCATTGTTTACATTACCGACGATGAGTCAATTCTACAGGTTAATGTCGATCACACTCAGGAAAACCATATTCTATCCGGGGTTAGACAAAACCTGATTGACAAAGGCTGGACAGAAGTAACCGACCCATCGAACGGAGAAACAAATGCAGACGTTTCTATCATGATTTCGGTACTGGAATCCGATGTAACCTTTTATTATTATTACTGGTGGGATTATTGGTACTGGTACCCCTGGGACTGGTGGTACCCCTGGTATCCGAGCTATCCCTGGTATCCGGGTTATCCTGCTTTCCCTGGTTATCCAACTTACCCAAGCTCGGGCTATACGGTTGGTACGGTATTTATCGATATGGTAAATATGAATGATGTTGAGATTCCGGAAAGCGAAGATGCTTCGTTTAAACTCCCAATTGTCTGGACCGGAACAGTTAATGGTATTCTGGCAGGATCGGATGCAAGCATTGGCGACCGCCTGACAAAACAAATAGGCCAGGTATTTGAACAAAGTACTTATTTACACAAATAAAAAGGATAAACGATGAAGAAATATATATTTATATTACTGTTAGGTTTAGCAACTTTAGTAGTAAATGCACAGGAAGGGACAACTATATTTGTCAATTATCTGCCTTCAATACCTTTAGGAGAAACAGCTGATTTCAGCAACAATATCAGTCCAAGGGGAGTCGATTTTGAAGTTAACAAGTTTCTAAACGAATCATTGTCGGTCGGTTTTGTTGTAAGCTGGAACCTGTTTCGTGAAAAAATTGTAGGCGAATCGTTTGAACACGAAGATTTACTAATTACAGGAACACAGTTCAGATATACCAACCTTGCTCCAATAAATGTAAATGTGAAAAAATATTTTGCCGGCCAAAGTGACTATTTGCCATACCTTGGTGTTGGAGTAGGAACAGCTTATGCAAAACAAACCAACGAGGTGGGAGTGTTCGAGTTAAGTCAGGACAAATGGTTATTTAATGTTGCTCCGGAAATTGGGATGCTTTACGATATGAACTACAAAAGTTATTTATCGTTTAAAATAAAATATAATTATTGCCCAAAAGCAGGAGATTTCCCAGGTATGTCGTACATAAGCCTGGGGATTGGATTGGGTTTGAAATAATTTTGAACAGCTATAAACACAGGAAGGGTTCAGCCATTATGGTTGAGCCTTTTCTATTTTAAAGAGCCAGTATTAAGTTTCTTCACTGGCATTGGCCTGGTCAGAATTATCTGGAGCTTCAGGAACTTTGTATACATCGTTCTCGCGGAAATATATCCAAACTGTAACTTCATTCCTCGCATGATTGATTTTTTCAATTTCAACCCTTAAAATATTTATTCCTGTATTGTTTTTTACCTCCACGAGAAGCAATTTATTGGAATTCAAAACAGCATAATCGGTAGGTGTAAATACCAGCGATCTTTTAAGTACATAACCTTTGGGTTTGTATAATTCCATAAAAAAAGCAGCACTTAAAACTATAAAGTTTGCAACCAGCAGGCCAAACCAATCGGCAATGTTAAAATCTACCAGTGCATTTATAATCGAAATACCAATCACCAAAAAAAGGTAGGTCATTTCTTTTAAATCAATCGATGGTGAGCGGTATCTGATTATTCCGAAAATGGCAAACAAACCAAGCGCTAATCCTATTTCAATTTTAACCTGGTCGAGAACCGATGCGATAAGAAAAATCATCATTCCCATCAGGAAAAAAGTAAATAAATATTTTACACGGCTGTTACTGGGGTAATAAATAAAACGAATAAGAACAAAAGTTGAAATAATATTTGCCAGCAACCTGACTAGGAAATCGAACCATATCTCACCGCTTATATAAATTGTTCCTTCAAATACGTTATTTGTATCCATAATTAAGTTATTCTAGAAATTTGTCCTGCACTCTCTTTTCAAAATATTTACAAAAACATCCGGACGCTCTGCAAGTTTGAAAAAGTCTTCAATATATTTTACCAGGTTTCTCCTGTCTTTTTCGTCAAGATAATGAAATGAATTAATGGTCTCCATTATTTCATTTTCTTTTTCGGCAAACAGGGTTATTGTATTCAAATAGTCCTGTTCATTTTTTCGGCAGTAACCAAGATACTCTCTTTCTTTTACATTATCAATGCTCGTCCATTCCTGGGGTATAGAGTAAGTGGTTCCTACAAAACCCGAATAGTCGAAATCGTAGGGCACGGGTATAACCTTTGTTGAAATATCTTCCAACGATTTAACATATTTCATGTTGTGTCCGCCCTTTATTCTCCAGTCGGTATTTGCAATCAGGTACTGAAACAAAGCAGCGATATCAGCATCTGCTTCAACAACATTATTTTCTCTAATATAAATCCCATCAACCTCAACCGAGTTCGTTCTTTTTGTTAACAGATCAACAGGTTCGATTAAAAATCCAGGCCGCTGGTAATTCCTTTTTTTCTTTCCTGTGTCTATATAATTAATATTTAACAATTTAACCCTAAGGCTATAATTGGTTATAACATTATAAATTTTATATGCCAGATATTCCTTTAAAATATATTCCTGATATGCCTTTGAACCAGAGCAGTGCGTTACCAGCTTAATCTTTTTTATTTCTTCCAATTCAGAAGTTTTTATGGGGTCGGTTTTAAAATTCAGGTAAATAGGCGGAAAAAAACAATGTCCCCTTCTGAAATTTCCGCGTGCTTTAAGCCTGATGTTTTTAACTATTGAATCCGTTTCGTTAATATGTAAACGGAACTCTGCATCGAGGTACTCACCTTTCTGTTTCTTTTTAATAAATGAAGTGATATCGTATTTAAGTGTTAAATCGAGAGGCTTTTCGTTATCAAAAATCGTTAACTCGGAAAGGACTTCTGAGATGGGCTCGAACAATGATGTCTGCTCCAGCGAATCAGTTGTTTGTGCAAGAATGCCAACTGACCATAAAAGTGATATCAGAACAATCAACAGTAACCTTTTCATAGTCAACTTTAGGTTAGAATTTATTTTTCTAAAATTCGGACAGTAATAAAATTAATAGATTTTCGTTAAACAATCACCCTAAAACATAAAAAATCAGGAGTTTAATTTGAAATCAAAATCCAATCCACATCAATTTTCAAACTCTGTATCCGGATATTTATCTTGAAAGCATTATTCGTAATTTATTTTCGTATTATTGCAATTGGTAATAACACATAATTTAAAACAGATGAAGCATTTAATATTAGTTCTTATAGCCGCTATTTTGTTTGCCGGGTGCGGATCGTCGACAAAACTTATCAACTCGTGGTCAGATAAAGAAAGCACACCCAAACAGTACGAAAAAATGGCCGTGGCAGTACTTTTTCCAAACTCGTCGAACCGGTATGTTACAGAACAGGCAGTAGTTGAACAATTAAAAGAGAAAGGAATAGTAGCGATGCCTACTTACGATCTTTTCCCCCTGGCAGGAAGAGCAGGCGAAATTGTAAAACTAATGGAAGACTCGGAAGCCATAAAAACCAAAGTTAAAACCAAGGTAAAAGAAAATAATATTGATGCTTTAATGATAATAACCGTATTTAACAAAACTACCGAAGAACGATGGGTAAACGACCGGGGCCCGGGAATTGGCGGAACAGGATATTACGGAACACCTTATGCAGTTCCCGGAGCTTATTACGATTATTATGCTTATTCGTTCGGCACTATTTACGACCGTGGCTATTTTGTTGACGACGTAACCTATTTTGTAGAATGTAACCTTTACGATGTTGCTTCAGAGAAATTACTCTGGCGAGCCCAAACCAAATCGACAAATATTGAATCGGTTGAAGAAGAAGCAAAAGTGCTGGCTTATATTGTTGCCAAACAGCTGATTAACAAAAAAGTGGTTGAGTTATAACATTTATCGCAAAGACATAAAAAAAGCGGGGTGTAAGGATTAAACCTTTATCCCGCTTTTTTATATTTTGAATTTCTAAAACTAATTACCCATAAACTGCAAATTTATACCTGTAAGTACCTGAAATTGTGGCTGCCTTCCTTTGTGCAATACCGAATATTGTGTCTCAAAAAACAAGTTAAAAACCGTATTTTCAACCTTAACAACCTTACCCATACCAAGTGCCAATGGTGTATGGAAGTTTTTATTTTCAATATCGAAAGCCCATATAGGCGCACCTCTTAAGTAGGTTCCTTTTCCCAGTTGCCAGAAATAGAATGGTTGAACAGCCGCCAGGTTTGTATTGGGCAGATCCGTATTGCCGCCAATTGAAGTTTGCCATGTTACCAGCCCTCCAAACTGGAAAACAGGTGAATGAACGATAAACGCCACAAAAGCGAGTCCACCCTGCCATTTTTCAGCTCCCAGCGATGTCCCCGACATTTCGGTTTCGGTAGCCGTTGGTAGAGACACTAATGGCCCAATCCCTACAGTAGCTGTAGGTTTCGAGACAAAATTGTACGACATAAAAGCATTTATATCGCCAAGTCCGTTAAGCGATGTACCATTATATGCTGTAGTATTAAAAGGCACCGACACACGCAGCAATAGTTTACCAGCCGAAAATGGTTTTGCAAACCTTATCCATGCATTGTTCAGATACATATTATCAGGTGCATCGGTTAGCTTTGGAATATAATAATTGTGAAAATTCAGGGCAGTCATATTTGCAAGCGGATTATTGGCTTGCGCTGCAGAACCTGACTTTTCTTCCTGTGCCATTGACATACCAATAGCAATGATTAAAATGACTAATGATAAAAATGTCTTCTTCATAATTGTTTTAGTTAATTCTCATTTATTACTTTATCTTCTCATCCGTCCCCCGCCTCTCGATGGTGCCGACCTTGAAGGCATCGATCTGCTGCGAGTTGCAGGTGCCGAGCGGTTGTACTGATAGTTATTATACCGTGTAGTACCCCGGCTTCTGTTATTGTAATCTCGTTCGAGCTGTTGCGGACGGGAACTTGGGCGTGTAGCAGGCTTCGTAGGCCTTGTCGAAGGACGTTGTGCCGATTTATTTGGTAAATCGGGACGCTTACTTGGCCTTTTATTTTTCTGTGTCCAGTTGCCGCTCTTGTCGCGCGAATGGATATTTCCATCCCTGTCGGCAAAAACATTGTTTGGTTTTGTTGAAGGCCGTGTTGAAACTTTTCTGTCACCCGGACGGTTATTTGCAACAGCTGGATTTCTTCTCACATTCTGTGTCGAACGTATTCCCGAATTACGTCGTTTATAAATATTCCTTGAGTTATATTTTCCATTTGCATATCCGGCTGCATATCCTTTTAAATAGCCGTCGCGGTAGCCATGATGATAACCGTGGTGATAACCATGACGGTAACCGTGCCTGTAACCGGCGGGCCCCCAGTAGCCGTGACCACTTCCGTAAAAGCCCATATGAAACCAACCGTAACTCAAACCAACAGAAAATCCCCAACCGGTGTACGGATTATAATGAACACCAAACCCAAATGTCCATGGGCGGGGATAATAATAATGCCCATACCACGGATGATAGTAGTAGCCTGTACCATAAAAGACTACTCCATTATACCAGTACGAATGACAATACCCGGGAGTATAGCCCACATAAACCACATCGGGTGTAGAGTCGTAAATATAAACATACTTAACGTTGTAAACCGGGGCGCTTGGCGGGATTTCGTCTACCTCTTTCGGACGTGAATCGGAAACAGCCCAGGGACCTTTGGCATTCTTAGATTCGAACCAGATACCATCGTCAACACAGTAAAAAGTGCTGTTTATCCGCAAAACTGTGCTCGCCGTATTTATGGCATATTCTACACTCGAGCCGTCAATTTTTTCAAACTTTGGATCACCATCGTACTCAACTTCCACTATAGCAGTTTTTCGGTCGACCACAGCTGTTTGAGGCATTTGTTGTTCGTATTTGGCTTCCTGGGCCTCTTCCGTTCCTGGCACACTCGACCGTACCGAAGCTATGGTTGCTTCGGTTGGTATTTTGGCAAAATCGGCAGGTAAATCTGTAGGTTCGATAAATTGCCAATCGCCGTCCTTCAGCGTTTTCGAGCTAAACCAACGGCCATTTAACAGAACAAAGTGGTGCTGCGAGTTTATATCCATCAGGATGTCATTCTCCGAATTTTTTGCAAATAAGAGAGAGGTCCCGCTTATTGATTCATACTCAAGTTTACCATTCGAAACAATAAGTTCTGAAGGAACTGATGTAACAATAATATCGGGTATTTCATTATCCCCATCATTTTCAGGTTCTTCCTGATTTTCAACCATCTGTTCTGCCAGTTTTTTAACATCTTTCGGAACCGACTTGGTAACTTTCCAGTCTTCTGTTACAATTTCCTTTGAAGTATACCAGTAATTTCCACCTTTCAAAAAGTAATAACTTTTATGTTTTACTATTAGAAACGGAGAATTCATTACATATTCCATCTTCGAGTTTTCGACCTCTTTCATAACAGGCTCACCGTCAACAAGAACTAGTACAGTAGGAGTGGAACGGTAATAAATTTTAGGTGGTGTATTATTTAACCTGTCGCTTAAAAGTGCGGCACTTTCCACCTCTTCTAAATCTGCCAGAATTCGGTCTAAGGACATTTCAAAATTAACCGATTCCAAATCCTCAATCACAACCTCTTTAAGAGTTTCCAACTTCGATTCATCTTCAATATCGGGAAATTTAACTTTCGGAATTTCAAGGTTTTCCAGAACGGCTGTCCTCTCTTCCATATCGGTTAATATTTTGGCATTAAACCACAAGGCACCAAAAATCAGATCTTCCTTATCTTTTTTTACCGACAAGGCCATTCTTCCCTCCAGATTATTTCCGGTTAACGATTCTAACTGAGGTTGATATAAGGTAATTACATATTTTTTTACCTGAATTTCTCTTGGCCAGACCAGGGTTTCTTCGTTTTCCTTTGCAGAAAGTGTTACTGCAATTATCAGGAATACTGCTAAAATTGAAAGTTTCATAGTTTAATTCTGTTTAAATCAAATTTACTTATTGTGGAAGTTTAATAATTAAACCCGCACCAAGATCCCAGTGCACCAGTGGAACATTAAAAGTAACACCACCACCGCAGCCGCTACCTCCTGTTCCAATACCACAGGAAAAGCCTAATCCATCATATTCCATAGGAAGCATAAGGTTCGTAAATAAGCGTAATCCTATTCTTTCGTTAAAGAATACTTTTGCTCCGGCACCTATTCCGGCAGAAAACAGCCAGATAGCATCGGCATTCCCAACCTTTTGTACATACCGCGATGTGCCAAGACTCACTTTTGTAAAAGGAGTAACTTTGCCCTCTTTTAATTCCCTTAAAACACCAACCTGATAATGCTCCACAGCCAAATCGAACCGGTCCAGCCGGGTAACAACTCTCGTATCGTTTCTCTCGTAACTAAATTCGGCATAAGTTAAAGACGCAAATTCAACACTCAGTATTCCTCCATATAGAATATCATCTTTAACATCAATTGACCTTCCGTAATTATCAACTTTCCCTGCAAAGGTGTAACCAAACAGAGGAGTAATTTCAAGACTTTGGGCAAACAGGGTAGCGCTGGTTAATAAAACTGCTGCCAGGATTGTGATTCGTTTCATAATTTTATCTGATTAATTGTTATTGTATGTTTTTGTTAAATTTCACAACAAGTTCGTTCATTTCATTTTGATAAACAAGTATTTACCATACCTATGTTAAATAAACAGAAGAATAAAATAAAAGTTCGGAATGAGGTTATTATATTTGTTGATAATCATATTAAAATACTATGAAAAAGTACCTGTTGATTATTGGATTTGTTTTAATCGGAATTACTGCCCAATCGCAGGTAATCATCTCTTTGTTGCTGGGAGACAAATTAAATTCGCCAAACCTGGAGTTTGGGCTGGAAGGCGGTTTCAACTATACCAACATTTCAGGTTTTGAATCGAGTGAAATGTTACGGAACTTCAACCTGGGCTTTTATTTCGATATTAAAGTAAAAAACCAGTGGTATTTTTATACCGGAGTACAGGTAAAATCGAGCTTTGGCTTAGATGACCTCACCCAAAACGATTTGACATTTCTTGAATGGGATATGGAACACTACGACGGAAATTACAAACAAAAGGTAAATGCGTTTATGGTTCCGATTCTGGCCAATTATAAATTTAAAAACCACTTTTATGTTGAAGCCGGCCCGCAACTGGGCTTGGTTTATAATTCATGGATACAGTTCGATTCGGATGAAAACCATAAAGAAACCCGGATTAAAGATTATAACAGGGGTTTAACTAACTGGATTAACGGTGGCCTGGCCGGTGGATTTGGCTACAAACTTCAAAAAGGCAAAGGCATGACTATTGGTGTGCGGTACTACCAGGCACTTACAAATGTTTTAGAAGACACCGACGGATCCATCAACAACTCGTTTCATATAAAAGTAAATATTCCCATTGGAGCCGGAAAAGTTGTGAAAAACGGGGAATAAAAAAGGACCAAACCGTTAAAGATTGATGCTTCTTTTGTATTTAATCTGATAATTTTATTTTTTCAGGACCTCCGATTGCAACAGTGTTTTAACCATCGAGTAAGCATACTCTTTCGAGCCAGATTCGTAAGATGAAGGATCTGTAATTTCTGATTGCCCCGACCATATAATTGCTTCGCCCATGGTTGGTTCTGCCGTGTCGAACAGACGCGATTCGAGTACATACGTTCTTTCCTGACGGTAATAGCCCGGATTGTAACTATATCCGTACCCGTAGTAAATGTGACGGCGATACCTGTATGGAACCGGATAATAATAATCGTCGTATTCGTACACATCCTGTGAGTTTACATCAACCAGGGTTGAAACAATTACAGCATCGTACTTTCCTGCCCTGATTTTAGACTCTATAGCCTCTTCACTCAATTTGTCAACGCTAACTACTGGTGGGAAAAGTTCTAAACTATTTGTTGCATTAATTCCATCATCAGCAAGGGCCTTAACAACGGTATTTTCAAAAACTGTCCTGGCTTCAAGGTTTTTGGCAATGGCCAGCACCAAAATATTGTTGAACTTCTTGCCTTCGTAGTTTTCTTTTGTCCAGGTATATTTCATGGTTGAGACGCACGACGAAAGGAAAAACAGAATAACCAGACTTGTAATAATTTTTGTTTTCATAGTTCACTATTTTTATTAACTGAATAATTTATACTCTTTTAAAAAACTTCGTTCAATCCCAGGTAAAAGCCGCTTGCACCATATTTCCCCCATGCAAAATCGAGGTTAAGGTTAGTTCTCGACTTTTTATTTATCATCACCCTTAATCCTGTTCCATAGGCAAAATCTAAATGCTGAAACAGGTTAATATTTCCCATCCTGTTACTTCCCGAGGTTGCATTTACAAACACTACCCCGCCAAGTAAATCTTTGTTTTTCTGTAGCGGGAAACGATACTCCACTTCGCCATAAACCAAATCTTCACTCCTGAACCTGCCCTGCGTATATGCACGTCCCGACCGCCCGAACTGGTCCCAGCCAACTGCAGGTAAATCCATGTAAGGCACATCGCCCGACGTAACAAACCAGCCGTAAGTCCAGAAACCTATAAGATGGCGCGGTCGTTCATTGCTTAAATGCAGGTAATCGCGGTATTCCAGCCACAACAACGACGAACTTTTATCGCTTCCTAAAAATTTTGGGTTAATCCTTAGGTTCACAAAAGCATAACGCCCACTGTACGGATTTATGGCATTGTCGCGGCTGTCGTACAACCCATTTATTGAAACTCCGGAAAGCACATATTTATCAGTTGCTAAGCCATGCTCAGTTTGATAAGCATAATGACTTGTAATAATTGGTTGTTCTGCGTTTAAATCAAGCAGGTTATCGTTAATTTTCGAATGAATATCGAGGTGGTATCCCAACCCAACAAAAAACCGGGTGTCTTCTATGCGTTTTAAGGCTGTTTCATGAAACCTCAGGTAATCGAACTCCATCATTTGAGCATCGGGGATTGGTTCGCTGAACAGTCCATCGGCATACTCAATGCCGGCACCAACAGGCTTGGCAGATTGTTCGCCCGTTCCCAACCCGTAAGTTGGTTGTGATGTAATAAAATAACGCCAGTCGCCCAGCAGGTTCCAGCTGTCGTTTTCCCAGAAAACATTTGTTTTTGCTGTTAAAATCAACTGCTTCTTTGTGGTATAAATTAGCGTTCCCAATCCCGACGAAATACTTGTGTTACTTTTATCGCCCATAAACCAGCTTGCCCCGGGAGCAAGGCCAAACATCCATGCACTGGTTGGATTATATGCTATTACGGGAAGGGGAATAATAGAAACATTTTTTTCTTTCTTCTCAATACTCTTTCCATCCTGAGCACATACAAAATTTACAAGGAAAGACAATATCAACAAGACTAATATTCTATTCATAATTCTTTTTTTATAATATTCAATAAACTAGTAACCGGTTTAATTTTACCATGCTTTAGAGTGTTAAAATCCAAACCTGTAATTATAGGAAAACAAAAACGATGTTCTGCTGCCCAGGAAGCCGGCTTCTGCTCTTAACTGATGGTGTTTATTTATCTGGTATTGTCCACCGATTAACATATTCCACTTTTGTTTTGGTTCTTTTCGAAGGCTGTAATGTATTTGTCCCGAGCCATCAGCCGGACTAATAATATTATCGACAATTTGTTTTGAAACAATAACTTTAGGATCAAGTTTATCTTTTGGAGGCAGGGCATCGTACCATGCGTAATAATCTTCTAAAAACTGATCTCTGTTAGCACCAATTTCTGAAGGTAAAATTTCGTTAACTGCAATTGTACCGGCGGTTACACCTCCCATTTTAATACGCATTGCACCAACCCACCATGCCAGGTTCGATTCGGGGTGTTTACTTACTTTAAATGCACGTCCTATCCTGGTCGAAAATACTTTTGAACGAACCGGCTCTTTAAAGTTTGTCATATCGGTCCATGTCCAGTTACCATCCATAACAAAAAAGTACTTACCTAATCCTCCTGCCCCGGTAAATCCAAAACCATAAGTTTGTCCGTTAAGTTCGGCAACTGTACTAAACTTAAATGGTTTATTTAAAACAACTTCGGTTTGCGACCATGTTTTACCAAAAATCCCGTAAACATTCAGGAATGGAAAAACCCATAAATCGGGCCTGACATTTACGGATAAAGCCGAGGCGCTAATAGTTTCGAACTCCACAATTTCAGAAATATCTGTCATTGCTACATCAGGAATTATGCCTTCGGAAAACCCTATCTGTAGCTCCGAGATATCTATATCCTGTCGTGCCCAGAACAAATTGAACATACTCCCCGCAGGATAAGGCAGGTCAAAACCTTTTTCATAAGCAATATTTCCCATAATAGGGAATTTATATGGATATTCAACTTTGGCGGTATCGCCTTTTTGTAATTGTGAATACTGGCTGAATGCATTTACTGTGAGTAATAATAACAAGGGTAACAATAATTTTTTCATAATCATATAGTCTGATAGATTTAACTAAATAAACAATATTCATAGAAAATAGTTGAATTATAACTGAAAA
>JBDLJS010000074.1:0-21328 GCA_039714235.1 Bacteroidota bacterium
AAATATTCTGCCGGTCAACAGCATTACCCATCCACCACCAGCGTGTCCAGGGCTTTGAGGATTGGGTTGGTTCGGGCCATTCGACTGTTTGAGTTGAACAGGAAAGAAATAGTAAAACAAAAATGAGCGGAACTAACTGAACAGGTTGTAATGGTTTAGATTGCATTTTAGTAGAAATTAGGCACTAATGTTATTCAAAAATATAAATTTCAACGTAACGGTAAACAACTAATGTTTTGTTTTATTAGTTTAGCATTAATAACCTAATTGACTAAAACCTTAAAAAATGAAACGACGCGAATTTTTGCATAACTCAGCGTTCACCCTGGGAGGAATAATTTTAAATCCCCTGTTCGGAAACCAAACTTTTGCCAACCTTTCCGCATTTGACACATTCCCAAAATTTAAAGTCCGAAGGTTAACATCGGGGCCAAAACATCACTTTTTCGGGTATTATGGCATGTCGCCATGGAACCGGTCCGAAACCAAAATGGTTTGCTTGGAATCAGGCTTTCACGACAGGTTGCCCAATCCGGGAGAAGCGGCTAAAATCGGTCTTGTTCACACTGAAAAAGGAACATTTACTCCCGTAACAGAGACACAGGCATGGAACCTCCAGCAAGGTTCGTTAATTCATTGGAATCCGTTGAATCCTGACTCTGAGATTATTTATAATGACCAGAAAAACAAAGAACTGGTTTCGGTGAAACTTAACGTCGAAAGTGGAAATAAAACATATCTTCCACGGCCTGTCAGTGCGGTTTCAATTCGCGGGCAATATGCATTAAGCCTCACCTACGGACGATTGAGCCGGCTGCGAAAAGTGGTTGGATATGCAAATGCTGTCGATCCGTATGCCAACCAGGCGCACCCCGAAAAAGACGGAGTGTTTCTGGTTGATTTGAGGACAAATGAAACGAAGCTGATTGTAAGTATTGCCGAAGTTTTTGAAAAATCTGTTAATGATTACCCAGCATTGGCAGAGCGGCACATGTGGTTTAACCATACAGTTATTAATCCTTCGGGCACCAGGTTTCTTTTCCTCGCTCGTGGAAGAAATGAAAAAAACAATCTCGATTCTGCCATGTTTACCGCAAACATTGACGGCAGCGATTTGCAGATGGTAATTCCTTTTGGCAGCGGTGTTTCGCATTTCGGTTGGAGAAACGATAATGAAATAATTGCCACGTTTAACAAAAAGGGCGAAAAGCAAATGAAACATTATCTTTTCCCTGATAAAACTTTCGATTACAAAGCAGTTGGAGACGGATTTATAATTGGAAACGGTCATTGTACTTTTACTCTCAACGGTCGCTGGATGGCTACCGACCGCAAATCGAAAGAAAGCAGTTCGCAGTCGTTATGGCTTTACGACATGAAGCTGGACAAAGGAATGATTTTATGTAATTTTCCAGTTTACGAAAAAAAGTATTTAAGTGGAGACACCCGTTGCGATTTTCATCCGCGCTGGAATCCTTCGGGAAATAAAATCTGTTTCGACGCCATAGATACTGCGACACTGACCCGGCAAATCCATCTGGTTGAATTTCTTTGAAAGCTCATTTCGGTTTAACAATCCCCATGATATTCCCTCTTAAACAATAATTAACAATAAATAAAGACAAAATAGTTGTTTTTTGACATTGTTTTACGTAAATTGTATAACCTATTAATTTACAAGCCCTTTCTGGTTGTGAGCCAACCATTTTACAAACACAAAACAAATGGAAAAAAAATATTCTCACAAAAACAGCATCAGAGTAACAGGTAACAATGGAAGTGTACCGGAACAATATTTCCAGGAATTTGAACTGTTAATTTACGAAGATGGTTTAGCAATACTTGCAATACAGAAATCAGGTAACAGGATTGCTGAAAGCAAACAACTGGATGAAAACAGGTTTGCCGATTTGCTAAACGTTACTGTAAGTCTTAAGCAGGTACACCCCACCGGGTTATTGGTTGGAGGCCCCCAAAAGCAGATAATAATTTCAGTAAACGGAAAACAAAAAATTCTGACAATTAACAACACAGACCATGAGGCACTTGATTTTTTTAACCGGTGCCTAAAGTTTTACGATGTCGGTTTAGCAGATAAACTGGCTGATATTTTATAATTATTTACTCACCATTAAATCAAAAAAAATTATGGACAAAGTACCTGAATTGCATGTGGGCGCTATAAACCCTTATGCATTAACCGAAGCTCTTGTAGGCAGTAAAATCGACTGGAGCAAACCCGACTCAATCGAGGTTATGGAAGACGCACTGGAAACAGACTACCACGAACTTTTCGACATGAAATTTAACTCGCCAATTTTTGCAGGGCTTAAACTCAACGGAGACGATATGGCTGAGCCTGTTGGTGATTCTGAAATAAAAACCAGGGAAGCCACCGAAAAAGAAACACCTGATTTTTCAGAAGTCGAAAGTTTTGAAGATTTGAAAAAGATGGGGATCTCAGATGTTGAAAAACTGAAAATCTGTTCGGCCATGTTATCGAGGGGTAACCTGAACTTGTCGGTAAAACTTCCGGGAATGGATAAAACCATGTCGAAAACCCTTTTAAGCAAAGAAGTGAATACGTTGGTAAAAACCGAAGCAGGCTCCGGTGGCAACTGGACTCCAGCAGGAGCTGTGTGGAAAGATCGGGGCGATTTCTTTAACGATGTTACCGAATTCTCAGATCCAATTCAGGGATCGGTCGGTAACTGTTACTTTATTTCGGCTGTATGTGCCATTGCCTGGGCCGACCCATACCGCATTGTACACCGTAACCGCGCAACAGGCACCGGCGAAACGGCAAGGGTAAATGCCATACAGTTTTACTCAAAAGGAGGTGGTAAAAATGCAGCTACCAAACTGGTTGAAGTAACCGATAAAACACTGGTTCGTTCGTATAACAACTCACCGATTTACTGTCGTTCGAACGACTCCGGTGAAATCTATCCGGCATTGTACGAAAAGGCGTTTGCCAAATGGATTACCAACTCTAATTCTGATAAACCGAATATTTCGGCAACTGCCTTTGGTGATCCGGTAAAAGCAACTGCACAGCTGAACAATAAAACACCGTATTATTACAATACGGGCAGCCGGACCGGTTCGCAACTGTGGAGCATTGTTCGTAGTAACTCTATGAGCTACAAAACCATTCACCCCATGACGGCATGGACTTACGGCTCGGGCAGAAACTACACCGGAACAAATATTGTTGGCAATCATGCTTACACAGTTTTGGGCTGGGCGTACAAAAACAATAAAAAATATATTGTTCTCCGAAATCCGTGGGGCTACCGGGAACCAGCCGGGCTGAACACCTACCAGGGATTATTGTATTTCTACGACAAGAGTTTCTGGAGACCGGTAAATACCATTGGCAACGACGGAGTTTTCGCACTGGAAGCCAACTCGTTCCAATATTACTTTGCAGGTTTGGGAGTAGCTAAATAATATATTTATTCAGGAGGAGGGAATTTTGACCCTCCTCTTCTATTGATTTTATCTCACATTTTCTCTAACTTACAGTGCATTATCCATTAAATCAATTTAATTATGCCAACTTATTACGACATTCACTGCCACATTTTCAACAAAGACGTAGTAATCAGAAAACTTGTTAACGTTGTTCAGTCGCTTTTAACTA
Source organism: Bacteroidota bacterium (assembly GCA_039714235.1). Classification (GTDB taxonomy): domain Bacteria; phylum Bacteroidota; class Bacteroidia; order Bacteroidales; family Prolixibacteraceae; genus Draconibacterium. The sequence continues at coordinate 3,647 of JBDLJS010000074.1, forward strand.
TTAAAGATTTGCTGGAAAGCGAAGTTAAAGCTGAAGAGATAAAGTATAAGATTGAAGGTATTGACAAAACGCTTCAGGAGGTAACACAGGATTCGAGCGAAGAAGTTTTTCTGGCCCTTGAGAAAATTTACAAGGGAGATGTTATTTCAACACCTCTGATGTTCGATTTAACTTATGCTGACGACAACGATGATGACGAGCACAAAAATAAACGCTACCGAAAAAGGATTAAACGTGTTTTCTGGCTGCTGTCAGTGGCCATACCATTTATTAAAAGCAGGGCAAATAGAAAATTAAAGAGCGAAGATTTGTCGAAAGCGTTTGATGAAATTCATAAAAAGGTAAAAGATTTCCACAAAAGTTTTGAAAGAAAATCGGATGAAGAGGTTGAAATCTTTGACGATGCAAACTACGAGCAACAGATTGCTGATCTGGAATTTTTGGCAGGCAAATACAAAAATATAAAACCATTCTTCAGTGTCGATCCCCGAAGGGAGTACAAGGGGAATGTGAACATGGCAGACAAAATAAAAGAGAAAATTCTGGTAGACGATGCTAAATTCTCGGGTATTAAAATTTATGCACCTGCAGGTTTTTCACCTACCGATCCGGTTTTAATGGGAACAAAAAAACAACAGGGCATTTATGCGTTGTGCGAACAAAACCGGATTCCCATTACCGTTCACAACTCCAATTCAGGTTTTGCCTGTTTCTCTTCGGTACTTAAAGTAAGGGGCGATGTTCTGATAAACGGCAATTTTCTAAAACCGAAAAGACCTCTGACATTCGATTACCGTTTTTTTAGCAGGAATGTGAGCAAGGCCATTGCAGAGCGTGCGAAAAAACTGAACCATCCGCAACTATGGGAACTGGTGTTAAAAAAGTTTCCAAACCTGACAATAAACTTTGCACACTTTGGAGGCAGCGGACAGGTTATGGAATATGTAAACTACTCCATTCCCCATACCAAAATTGATGAAGATGAATTTGAAGACGCCATTTTGCCTCTTTCAAAAAAAGAAAAAGAAATAATCCGTTCGGCATATACGTTAAAACGGGGTAAAATGAATTTGAAGGACAACCTTACCATAGCCGAACGTGCAGATGTTTGGAATGCCTTATACCGTGCAGGATTTATCGACAACTGGGCAAAAGCTATTTTCGACCTGGTTAAAAATCCGAAATATCCCAATGCTTATACCGATTTATCCTGTTTTTCTGAAGGAAGGCTGATTGAATCGCCTGTTAACCAGAAATTGACCTTCTCCATAAAGGAAGAACTTACTACATTCAAGCACAGCTTCTTTGATAAACTGAAAGACTACGAAAAATCGAAAATTCTGTATGGTTCCGATTACTATCTCACCCAGTTTTTCGGGCCATCGATGGAGCAATACTTTGCCGACTTTAAAGCAGCCTTTGGAGCTGATTTTGACATTATTGCAAGTAATAACCCAGAACGATTTTTAAATCTTTAATAAAAACACTATGGAACAGTTACTAAAAATTGCTTTTAATGAATTGGGAACCGAAGAGATTGTTGGGAACGAACACAATCCGGAGGTCGTTAAATATGCGAAAGATACCGGAATTAAAGGAATTACAAACGACGAAATACCGTGGTGTAGCACATTTGTAAACTGGGTGGCATGGAAAGCCGGGTTACAGCACTCTAAAAAACCAAACGCCCGTTCGTGGTTAAACATCGGCGTAAAAACCACTAATCCCGAGCCGGGCGATGTGGTTGTTTTCTGGCGCGAAAGTCCCGAATCGTGGAAAGGTCATGTAGGCTTTTTTCTGGGAATTTCTGCCGATAAAAAACGCGTGTACTGCCTTGGTGGCAACCAGGGAAACCGGGTATCTGTTTCGGCCTACCGAATGAATACAGTGTTGTCATACCAGCGCCTGGCACAGGTCGATAAAATTATCATTCCCGATCCTGTTTTACAGGAAGAGAGCAAGGGGGTACAGGTAGTTGCACTGCAGGATGCTTTAAAGCTGCTTAATATTAATGTTGGCACTTCTGACGGGGACTTTGGACCAAAAACAACCAACGGAGTAAAAGAGCTGCAAACCCGTAAACCCGAACTGGCCATCGATGGAATTTACAATAGCGAAACCCGCGATTTGCTTGAATCGCTGTTTCAGCAGTAACTCTAAATAATAATAAAATGAAAACAGTAGCAGAATTAACCGCAGGAGAGTTTAAAGAACTATTGGCTGAATTTTATGCCAAGCCGGAGAAACGAAGTAAAATGACGATGGAGGAGATTAAAGATTTAGCCCAACGGTTAAACAAAAAAATTAATGTCCCGATAATCAAAGAAACCCAGGAAGAAAAGATCCTTGTAAAAATCATCTTAAAAATCGACAACTTCCTTTACGACAACCTGCCTAACGAGTTTTACGAATTGGTAAGAAGTGCAGATCACGGCATTGATGAAAAAGAAGCGAGGCGGCTGGTGAGGAGGCTGACAAGGCTGGCCAACGATAAAATTGACATTCCTTACCTTCCTGAGCAGGCCGAAAGAATTGCATTAAAATTTGTTATTAGTATTGTAGTTAAAGCAGCCCGCAAGAAACTGAACCTGGTTCTGGCATCGAAAGAAGCTGAAAATCTTAAAATTACAGAATCGGAAGAGGATGTTGAAACGTTGGTAAACTAGATTATTAAATCGTAGTTTCACCCGTTGACTTTCCATCACCGGGTGAATAAAAAAAGTTTATATCTTCGGGGAAAACCCGGAGTATGAACAAAATAAAACTGCATAAAGGAGATATTACAAAGTTGCAGACAGATGCAATTGTTAATGCTGCCAACAAAACGCTTTTGGGCGGAGGTGGTGTTGATGGCGCAATTCACCGGGCTGCAGGTAAAGAACTGTTGGCCGAATGCCGCACCTTAAACGGCTGCGAAACCGGTGATGCAAAAATTACCAAAGGCTACAACCTGCCTGCCGAATATGTAATTCATACCGTTGGGCCTGTTTACAACGGAGGTAGGTACAACGAAGCCGAAAAACTAGGCTCTTGCTATAAAAGAAGCCTTGGAATTGCGATCGAAAACGGTGTAAAAACAATTGCCTTTCCGAACATCAGTACAGGTGTTTACGGCTACCCAAAAAAAGAAGCTGCCCAAATTGCCATCAGGGAGGTAACCGACTTTCTCGATAAAAACAAAGAAATAATTGATGTGGTTTTCTGCGTTTTCGATTCTGAAAACTTTGAAATATATCAGGAACTTCTTAATTATTAAATTTTGCACTTTAAAATCTAAACTTTGAAAATCCAACTAAAACGCTTTATTGGCAAATGGGATTTGGTATTATTAATGATTAACAGCCTGGTAGGTTCAGGTATATTCGGATTACCTTCTAAAATATTTGCCCAGGCAGGAATTTACAGCTTACTGGTAATTATTTTATGTGCCGCTGTAATGCTTGTACTGGTTTTAAACTTTGCCGAAGTTGCCAGCAGGTTCACCCAAACCGGAGGCCCTTACCTGTACACATTAACGGCATTCGGTAAATTTCCGGCATTTTTAATGGGTTGGTTGTTGATTATAACGCGACTTGCAACATATGCAGCATTGGTAAATATTTTTGTTACCTATCTCGGTGTTTTTAATCCTGTATTTGAACAGCAGACCACAAAAATTATCATCATTTTTATACTTACCCTGTTTTTTACTTTTATTAACCATATTGGAGTAAAAAGTTCTACCATTCTGAATAACTCACTCACCATTGCCAAGTTATTACCCCTGTTTATGTTTATTGTTGTTGGCCTGTTTTTTATTAATCCTGTAAATTTCAGTCCGAAAGAATCGTCACCGGAATTATTTGGTTTTTCAAACTCGGTATTCCTGATGGTATTTGCTTTTTCGGGTTTCGAAGCCATTATTGTAAATACAGGCGAGATTAAAACTCCAAGAAAAATTATTCCGACAGCCCTGTTAATCACCATAACATTTGTAACTGTGTTTTATGTGCTTCTGCAAATGGTGTGTATTGGCACTTTCCCTGGGCTGGCAGAATCTGAACGCCCAATTGCCGATGCGGCACTTCAGTTTATGGGGCCTGTTGGAGCATTAATTATATCGATTGGAGCCTTGTTTTCGGTTGGCGGAACAATAAATACAGTTATGCTCATTGGTTCGCGGCTTCCGTATGCATTGAGCGAAGAACAACAGTTGCCCGGATTTCTCGCATTTATCCATAAAAAGTTTCAAACACCAACGTGGTCGCTTCTCATCTTTGCCCTGGTGGCATTTCTGGTTTCGGTTACAGGCACGTTTGTTTACGCGGTATCAATTAGTGTAATCAGTAAAGTTATGATACTCGGGATTGTGAGCGCTGCATTAATTAAACTTCGCCGGAAAGATTCTGGAGAGAAAGCTTTTTTTAGATTACGATTTGGAAAAACCTCAGCAATTTTAGGAATTCTAATCTGTGTTGGATTACTTTTCAGTTCTACAGCTGGGGAATTCAGAGATACTTTAATAACCCTACTTGCCGGTGTTGTGGTTTTTGGGTTATATAAACTATTCGGAAAGCAAAAAGAGAATGTTTAAGGTATGAGTTTAATTTACCAAACTTGCCTTATACATCCTTTTCATATTTCTGTGGTAGGTATTTGTCATTCGGGTATGAAAGTAAGGGTATAAAAAATGGTCACGCAACACCGAATTGCTTTTAAAATAACTCCGGTGAATAATTTTTGTGTAGCCCTTTGTCGTTTCAATAAAATTGAGCTGCTGCTTTCCCTGGGTTAAATTGTCTTCCACATAACTAAATTCAATCACACCATTCTCATTATCAACCTTAATTATTTCGAATGCGGTAGCAAGATTTTTTATTCCCTTCATAATATTTAGGTTCAGGTAAACAACCTGACCGGTTTCTATCATTTCAACTTTATCGTTGGGATAAACTAGTTCATTACGATTTTTAGAAAACAGCATGCCAAAATGAAGCTTTCCAGCATTCCATGCATCACCAGGATTGGTATGAATGTAATGATACCATACCCTGCTTAAACTGTCTTTTACAATATATTCCCGTTCGTGAAAACGAAATCCCTCGGTACTTGAATTTGGAGATAACGATGGTTTTACATCTGAAAAAGTTCTAATATCGTTATCAATCTGACGATAAAGATATTCTTCAACCTTTTCTTCATCAATCTTATCGAATTGAACATCGGCCAGATACATCTGACTTCTACTTTCCTGAGCGAAGAATAAACTTATTAATAGCAATATGAATAACCTCTTATACATTGATAGTCTTGCTAATTGTGAAAATAACAATTTTTTACCTGAATGCTTTTAATATCGGTTTAACCTAACAGAAAATGTTAAAAATATTTCCAAATAACATATTATTGGCTATTTTCGTCATATGGACACTTCTGAGAAAAAACCTAAAACTGCCCTCAGAATCTTTTTATATATCTTTTTTGTTGTTTCGCTTTTCTTTCTTACCATTTGGTTTGGATGCCGGGTTTTTGAAATATCCTTGTTTTAATCTTTTACAGTTTCAACAGATAATCGGACCTCTTTTTTTACCTTTCTCAATCCTAAATAAATCACAATACCTCCGGTTACAAACATTAATAAGCTGTAAATAGCAGGTGCAATGGAGTAGGCTGTACTTTCAAGTAAAACAACGGCTATTGATATAGCCAAAGTACCATTTTGGATACCCGATTCGATTGAAATTGAAATGGCTTGTTTACTTTTAAGTTTAAACAGTTTTGCCGAATAAAAACCAACGAGCATGGTTGCTAAATTTAAACTAAGTGTAACAATTCCGGCTTGTTGAAAATATGATATTATATTATCCCTTTCTTTAATTAATATTCCAAAAATAACAAGAGCCAATACTATTCCGGATGCCATTCTAACCGGTTTTGCCATTCGTAATGCAAATGCTTCCCGATATTTCCTTATCATCATACCAATAACAACCGGAATTACAACTATTACAAAAATCTGGATTATTGTTTCTACAATATTCAGCTGAATTATATGACCTTCTTCCAAAAAATGAATCAAAGCAAAATTTACAATAAACGGAATAGTTAAAATAGTGATAAAACTACTTACAGCAGTTAGCGAAACCGATAAAGCCAGGTCTCCCTTAGCCAAATGAGAAATTAAATTTGAAGTGGGCCCTCCCGGACACGCAGCCAAAATCATTACACCTATTGCAATTTCTGGTGACAAAGGAAATACAGAAACCAACGCAAATCCAATCAATGGCAGAATAATCAGTTGATTTACCAAACCAACAAAAATGGCTTTGGGGTAAGTAAGAATACGTTTAAAATCATCCCAAACCAGAGAAAGCCCCATTCCGAGCATAATAATAATTAAAGAGAGGGCTAAAATGATGGTAGAAACCTTATCCATAAGTTTTAGTTTAAAATTATGACGGAGAAGATATAAAAATTAAATACCGGTATACGTTCAATAAATACCCAGCTACTGTTTTTTTTGCCAATTAATGGTTAATAGATAAATTATTCGAACAAATCAATTCAAATGGTCTAAAATACCTGTAATAAAATCCTGCCTGAATAACATCAGAAGAATAATAGAATATTTTGATATTTTTGATGTCTAAAGTTCAAATCGACTTAACAGAATAAAATGAACAAAACAACAATTCTTTTCGTGACTCTCATCGTTTCATTATCTTCCCTGGCTCAAAGTGGAAAAGTATTCGATAATCTTTCGCTGCACAGCAAAATTCTTGGCATGGACAGAAATTATGCCGTTTATCTTCCACCCGACTACGAAACATCTGAGCGTAGTTACCCAGTGCTGTACTTGTTGCATGGTGCCACCGACGACCATACAGGCTGGGTGCAGTTTGGCGAGATAAAACATATTGCCGACAAAGTAATTAAATCGGGAAAAGCAACCGCAATGATTGTGGTTATGCCCGATGCCGACACCAAACAAATGGGTTACACCAATACACCCAATGGCTGGCAATACGAAGATTTCTTTTTCGAAGAGCTGATGCCACATGTTGAAGAAAAATTCAGGATAAAAAAAGATAAACGATACCGTGCTGTTGCAGGGCTCTCAATGGGAGGCGGCGGTACTTTTTACTACGCGTTGCATCGTTCCGACCTTTTTTCATCGGCTTGTCCGCTCAGTGCTTCAACAGGGCCGTTAACGCGAAATGATGTTGAACGCCAGTTAAGTTGGAGGGGAATAACTGATGTTTCGGATGAAAAGATGGATGAATGGTATAAAAAATACAGCGTGTTAGAACTGGTGAAAAATATGCCCGAAAAAGAGTTGAAATCGGTACGGTGGTTTATCGATTGTGGCGACGATGATTTCCTATTTGAAGGAAATTCCCTGGTGCATATTCAACTAAAAAAAAGAAATATACCGCACGAATACCGGGTACGCGATGGCGCCCATAACTGGACCTACTGGCGAGAATCGTTGCCTGTGGTATTATCCTTTATTTCAGATGCATTCCATCAACATTGAAAATTTTAAACCTAATTTACTTTTAAAATGAAACAACAACTTACTTACCTTTTAATTATTTTTTTATCAGCCACATTAACAGCCCAAAGTGGTAATCAAAAAAAAATCAAAGTTGAGAATGAGGATAAAGAAATCCTCGAAAAAATCTTTTCTCAGTTAAAAAACAAAAAAGATAAAACAACTGCTGAACTGATTGAAGAAACAGGCAGGTTATTACTTGAGACGCCTTATGTGGCCCACACACTTGAAACCGATAAAGAACAACTGGTAATTAACCTGCGAGAACTGGATTGTACAACCTATGCCGAAAACTGCCTGGCAATTGCAAGAACGATAAAAAAAGGAAAACTGACCTTTAAGCAATTTACCAAAGAACTCACACTAATCAGATACCGAAATGGTTCGATTGATGGTTATCCATCGAGGTTACACTATTTCAGCGACTGGATTTTTGAGAACGACAGCCAGGGATTTGTGAAAAGGGTTACTGAACAAATTTCAAATACCCCTTACCCGCTTGAAGTTAATTACATGAGTAATCATCCTGACTCCTATAAACAACTGACGGACAACAACGATTTTATTGCACGGATTGCAAAAAAAGAAAAAGAAATTTCGTCGCGTAAAATGTTTTATATACCCGAAAACAGGGTGACCGATTTTGAAGACAAATTAAAAGTTGGAGACATTGTAGGAATAACAACCTCAATTGAAGGCATGGATATTCAACATGTTGTAATTCTGGTTAAAAAGAACGATCGAATCCATATCATGCATGCCTCATCGAAAGCAGAAAAAGTAATTGTTTCTGAAGGAACATTGGAAGATTATCTTTTGGGAAACAAACGCGCTACAGGAATTATGGTGGCACGACCGCTATAATTGTTTAATTATTATTGATTAGTGACATTAAAAAAACGATACACCCTTAGCCTGTTCTATTTGGCGTATAAAAACCTTTCACTGATATTTTAAATTCCATTCAAACATTTTTTAATATTATGTGTTCAATCATAGAACAGAATCAAACTGATTTTTGTAAATTGTAGAAACCAAATGTTAAAAACTAAATTTAAAATTAATTATTATGAAAAAAAGTATTACTAAATTACTTGCAGTAGTAGTTATCGTTGCAGGGGGAATTTTAAGCTCAAACGCACAGGAACTGGGTGTACGTTTTGGAGATGTTTCGGGAGGTAATGTTGCTATTGATGCAATATTTTCTACTGGTGAGTTTAACAGGCTGCATGCCGATGTTTCTTTTGGGCATGGAGTTGGAATTGATTTACTCTGGGATTTTCTTTATCGACCTCTTGGAGGAGAAGCTTTTAACTGGTACCTGGGTGTTGGCCCTTATACCAGAATAGGTGAATATACTAATAAGAACGATGAGGTTGATGATTTTGACCTGGGTGCCACGTTTGAAGTAGGACTGGAATACCGCTTTGGCACTGTGCCAATTGCACTTGGAATTGACTGGCGACCAAGGTTGGAAATAATTGACCACACTGATTTCCATGCCGGAGGTTTTGGACTTAACGTACGTTATGTGTTTGGAAATTAAACTACAAAACATAAATAGAGAAAGCGCTGAAAAGCGCTTTTTTTATACATAATATTCTCATTCTTCCAGAGAACTGTTTGAAGAGTCTTTCATCTTAAAATACCTTCTTAGTAAAACCTTCTTTAAATCCCTGACAATTACCTGATGTGCAATAATTTCGATATGAGAATAGTGTGGTAGTTCCTGTTGTGCTTTATAAATCTCGCGGTCAGTAATATCAACCTGGTACAAAATCGATAGTAGCAAATCGTAGTTTGTTTCAACCAAAGCAAAAATCTGGTCATTCAACTGATTATGTAATTCCTCATAGGCATTATCGGTATCGCCCGAAAATACAATTTCAACACTAAACATTCCAAAATCTTTCATAATTTGTTCGGCAGTCTGTTGCACAATCTCGGCCCGGTCGAGATGGTTTGAAACATTTTGGTTAGTAAGCTGTGGAAATTCCATAACAATATGTTTTATTCAAAGTTACCGTAAATAAAGATTTAATAAACAATTACTTCAGGTAAAAAATATTATTCCTAATTTTATAAGATAAATCTAAAACTCTGATACTATGAAGAAGATTATCTTTCTATTACTAACCATTTGTGCAACGCTGATTACCATGGCACAAAGTGAATTCAGCCATCCCGGAATTTTTGTGGGGAATGTGGTTGAAGATCTCGATAAATCAGTTAAGTTTTATACAGAAGTTATCGGTATGACCAAAACCGGCAGCTTCTCGGTTGATAAAGCCAAAGCAACAGAATTGGGGTTATCCGACAAATACCAGCTCGATGTTACCGTTCTTAAGCTGGAAGACAGCCCACAGGCAACCGAATGGAAACTGATGAGTTTTGGAACAAAGCCAGATCGTGTAAAATCACAATGGCTTCACGATGATACGGGTATGCAATACATTACAATATTGGTAAATTATTTGGATCCGTTTATTGAAAGAATAAAAAAACACAATGTCAAAATTTTAAGTGGTACGCCTTCTTCATTGGGTGATGGCAAATACTTTGTATTAATACAAGACCCTGATGGTACTTTTATTGAATTAATAGGTGCAATGAAATAAACACCAACTTATTAGTCAAAAACAGGTCCCGGTAAGCCACCTTTCAGCTATTAATTTAAAATTCGGCATTCTAAATTAAAGTACACATACCAACATAAATACCCCATTTTCAAAAGATTACATTAACAAATTATTTGGAATCATCTTATTCTGTTTGTAACGGAATATTTTTTACTATTTTCGAACAATTTTTAAAATTATTCGATCAGTTATTTCAGACATGAGCAGAAGATTTAAAAGAGTTGAGGCAAGATATAGAACATTAACCCTACGCGAAGAGATTTTCAACAGTATAACGCATGGTATTGGTACACTATTAAGTATTGCAGCACTGGTTGTTTTAATCGTTTTTGCGGCTATCAGAGGAAATGCATGGCATGTGGTAAGTTTCAGTATTTTTGGAACCACTTTGGTACTGTTGTATCTGGCATCTACTTTATATCATAGTTTTACCAAAGAAAAAATTAAAAACCTGTTTGCCCGGTTCGATCATGCTGCAATTTTTTTACTCATTGCCGGAACATATACTCCATTTGTACTGACAACGTTACGAGGCCCTCTAGGCTGGACTCTGTTTGGAATTATCTGGGGGCTGGCAATTACTGGTGTGGTTATCCGGTCGATTTATCTTACACGGTTCAGAAAGGTTATGGTAGGCATATACCTTGCCATGGGGTGGATGTTTCTTATGGCCGTTGTTCCGATGGTAAAAAGCTTGCCAGTATTAAGTACGGTATTTCTGTTTATTGGCGGTGGTTGTTATTCTCTTGGTGTTATTTTTTATGCCTGGAGGAACCTGAAATACGGACATGGAATATGGCACCTGTTTGTTCTGGCCGGAAGCATTATGCACTTTTTCTCAGTTTTATACAGCCTGAGTTAAGAGACTATTTAAGCTTCGACTAATTTCACAAATTTCTTATAAGCAGCATCCCAGTCAAACCTGGGTAATGGCATATACTCTGTTACTTCGAACGAATTTTTAACCACTTCGCGAATTTCGGATAACGATTTTACAGCTCCCATTGCTTTTGCCTGCATCATTAAATTACCAACTGCTGTAGCTTCTGTAGGCCCTGCATATACAGGTATTCCAATAGCATTTGCTGTTAACTGGTTCATCATTTTATTATGCGCCCCACCACCAATAATGTGCAGTCTATCTATTTTATTTCCGGTAACCGATTCAATCTGTTTGATAGTATATTTGTATTTAAGAACCAGACTATCGTAAATACATCGTGCAAATTCTCCTTTCGTTTCCGGAATATACTGGTTTGTTTTTCTACAGTAATCCTGAATAGCAAGTGGCATATTGCCTGGATTAAGAAACATATTATCGTCGGGATTAATCAAAAATTTAAACGGCTCGACTTCATAGCTAAGTTCAACAATTTCCTGCCACTCAAGCTCCTCCTCTTCATCCCAAATGCGTTTGCACTCCTGGATGAGCCACATTCCCATAATATTTTTAAGAAAACGGGTTGTGCCTTCCACTCCCCCTTCGTTGGTGAAGTTCATTTCAAGCGTTTTTTCCGAAACTATCGGCTCATTGCTCTCAATTCCCAACAGCGACCATGTTCCTGAACTCAGGTACGCCCAGTTTCCTCCCGTTGCCGGAACCGATGCAATTGCAGAACCTGTATCGTGCGAAGCAACTGCAATACACGGTATTTCTCTACTACCGGTATCTTCCTGTACTTCAGGTAATATTTTCCCAATTTCTGCTCCGGGCTGTATAATCTCCTCCACCAGGTTTGTCGATATTCCGGCTGCTTCGAATAATTTATATTCCCACTCCGGTTTTCCAGGCTTAAGCATCTGCGAGGTACTGGCAATGGTGTATTCATTCTTTTTTACCCCGGTAAATAGATAATTCAATGTGTCGGGCGTAAATAACAGACTGGTTGCAACATTTAAACGCGAATATTTTTCCTGTGCCGAAGCAAACAACTGGAAAAGTGTATTGAATTGTAAAAACTGGATTCCCGAAAGCAGGTAGGTTTCTTTCGCAGGGAGTCTTTTAAAAAAATCTTCGATTGCCGTATCTGTTCTGTGGTCGCGGTAGGCAAACGGTAATCCGATTAGCTGACCTGATTCTGATACCAGTGAGTAATCTACCCCCCAGGTATCAACACCTATCGATTCAGGCTGAATACTTTGCTCGGTAATACATTTCTTTAATCCGGTTTTTAATTCATCGAACAGACTGTAAATATTCCAGTAAAAATTACCGTGAATCCGGGTCATCTGGTTTTTAAAGCGGTGAACTTCGGTTAAACTCAGTTTCCCGTTTTCTAAAATGCCAAGTATTGCTCTGCCGCTCGAAGCACCAATATCGAATGCTAAAAAATGTTTTTTACTCATTACGTTTCAGGTTTAAATTCGAATTTACAAAATAAAATATTTAAACCGGTTAGGGTATCCTGTACTTTCGGTTTTTAGGAGTTGAAATCCTGCTTTTTGTTTGTGTGTAATTAAATTTAATATCGAAAACCAAATTTGACCACCGTTGGATTTATCTGAAACCTGGCGATAATGTTGAACAGGCTGTTAAGGTTGAACAACACCAGGAAGAACCTGAGTTGGTTTAATTCATCAGAAAAGGGTACCTATTAAGTACCCTTTCTGTTATCTTATTCAGAATCTTTAATCATTACTTGGTGGACAAAGTGATTTCAATGGAATAATTGGCCAATAGGGATCTTCAGTGTCAACCATCCCAGAACCAACATAATGACTACCGTCTGATCCTTTAATATTCCACCTAACTACGTAATTAATCCAATTCACTCCAGGAATTACATCAAACTTATCCGTCTCCTTAATAGTATAAGTGACTGTTCCATCCTGATTTGTCAAGGTTCCGTTAAAATTAATAATGGCCCAAACAGGCAATCCATCTTTATAATGTACTCGCCAATGTGCATGCAAATATCCTGTTAAAAAACCAACTTCTAAACCATCACAAAGTAATGGAGTGTAATAACCAGATTCACTTACCCACTGATAAGTTCTTGTTTCTGCAGATTTCAATTGAGGTTCAGACATGTTGTCTTCATAGAGGTCATCGGGTTCAGTACATCCTAATGAAATCAGGATTAGGCTTAAAAAAATAAACGCAATTTTTTTCATAATACATGATTTTAAGTTAAACAATAATCTAAAATCTGGATAAACCTCAAAATAATTGGGAAAGCTTATAAGAGAGTTGAACATCTACATACAAGTTACAAAATAATCCCCTGATAAGCAATAAGATATTAGCTAATCACACATCAACTTATACCGGTTTTCTGCTGTATTTAACGTTTTTTGAGACGGATTTTATCCTGTGGTGTGTGTTTAAAAAATGCCTATGAAAAGATGGAAAAGAAAGGGCTGCCAGATTGGTTGTCCTTTTTTAAAACCTAATTCTGAGAGTTATTCCAGGCTGATAATTTTGGGTTGCAAGATTATATTGTGCACATGGCTTCAAGTCAATCTTGATACCATCATAAGCAGTATTCTTTATCGTATTAATTCTTTCAACTCTTTTTTTTCCTGTTATATTCATTGGTACTCCAACAGCTACTGCACCTAAGCCAAGTTCAGCTGGAATAAAAAACAACAAAGCACCCATTCCTAATGTTTCACTGGTAGCGAGTACAGCTAAGACAGAAACACCCACAGTGATTGCACCAACTTTCGTAACAGTTTTTCCACTTTTTTGAAGTTTCAATGCCTTGTTAAAATAAACATCAAGTTCCTCTTGTGAAAGGTTTTTAAGGTTTTCCTGAGAATATGGCTTTTGTGCCTGAGTTACTATCAGAGATAAAACCAATATAGACAATAAGATAATCTTTTTCATGACTGTTAATTTTTGGTTTAACATTCATTACGAAATAACAGCCAGAAAAGTTATGTTGTAAGATATTACTCTCAACTGCAACAGGTTTTCTGCTATATTTTTAAAAGTTTTTTGAGATGGTATTTTTCCATGCGATGTATGTTAAAATGGTACAGAAGGAAGCTGAAAGTCTCCTCTTTAAGTACAACGTGATAACAGAATTATCACCATAATTATATTCTACCACATATCCCACATAGTAATAAATTCATCTAATTGTAGCTGATTCTTTTTATCGTAATATTTATCTGAAAATTTACCTTCAACAATTGCATCTTCATTCATAAATGCAGCAACAGGTTCAGCAACAAAAACCGTGTGGTCGCCAGTGACAAACTGTTCAAGTACTTTGCATTCTACATTAAGAAAACATTCATTAATCATTGGTGCCTTTATTTTGCTGGATGGCATTTTTGTCAATCCTGTATCATTAAATTTGTCAACTTCATTGCTGTGTGTAGTTCCAACTTTGGCTATAGCTTCTTTTAAATCTGGTGTTGGTATATTTATCCCGAATTCTTTCGTCTCATTGATTAGTGTATAACAATATCTATATGCTCTATCTCCTGTTTCTTTGCCGCCACTTCCAATTGAAGCAATTATAAGAAACGGCTCAAATGATATCGGATTACACCAGCCCAAGGTAATAATTCCATTAATAGTTTTCTCTCGGTTGGTACATGTCAACATAACAATCTGTCCGTTGCTCATTAACCAAGCTAATTTCATCACATCAGGTCCTTTTAAATCAAACTCTTTTTTGTTCATGACGGTTAGTTTTTTGGTTTCTCTATACAATTTACGAAATAATCACCTGAAAAGCAATAAGATATTAGCTAGTCACACATCAACTGCAACAGGTTTTCTGCTGTATTTTTTACAAATTTTTTGTGATGGTATTTCCTGTGATGTAAATAGAAAGAATGCCACTGAAAAAAATGGAAGAAAGGGCAGAGCTATATGGACGCTTTTTGAAGATGATTGATAATTTACAAACCCCTAAACACAAAACCAATCATAAATACAGAAGTAGCTCTACCCTTATTTAACCCTTAAAATTTTTCTTCATTGGATGCATCTTTCACAAGAAACAAACCAAAAAGTCATCAGCTGTGATTACCAGAACTTTACATAAAGTTAAGCTAAAAACAGAAGTTTCATTCTGGGACAATTTTCCAAAATTGGTTTTTAACCCAGTTAAACGAGAATCATTATAACCAAAATCAAATATGAAAGTTTAATCAAAATTATATAAGAAGAAAGGGCAGTTCAACAACTGCCCTTATTAATGTTAACCCCCAAACACACAATAGGTCGGAATGACCTATCAAAAGCAAATCTACTAAAAAATTTATTCACTTTAATACATATTTTATGGAAATTAGAAAAGCTCAACGTAAGCAGGCTAAGATTAAGCTTGCTTTACAAGGACCTTAGGGGTCTGGTAAAACTATGTCAGTCATCAGGAATGGCTAAATTGTCAATAATTACAGTAAAAACACATGCCCTTCCACTATGGTGAAAAGGATTTTGCTTTATTAGAAGCAAGAAGATTTACCTGTTGGTGAATCTCAGGTTGGGGAGGTTGCACAAAAGAAAAGCTAACTCACTTCGTTCATTTTAGCCTTTTTTGTTTTCAGTCTTAACTACAGATACAATTTGCATTTCGAATAAAAACAAAAAAGCCTCTCCACATACATGAAGAAGCTTTTCTTTTGTCGGGATGACAAGATTTGAACTTGCGACCCCTCGCCCCCCAGACAGATAAATTGTATTTTCATGAATTTTCATTTGCCGTCATCTGCCTGTAGTTCAAACATATAGCGAATCTTATTTTGAGATGAAATAGTATTTATTTACCTTTATTTCATCATTTGTTGTACCTATGTTGTACCCATATAATCCTTATTAGAAGCCATATGTTGTACTCATAATGCAAAAATGTTGTACCCAAAATTACATTTATATGATTAGTTTTAAAACAGTTTTACGAAAAAAGAAGTTGTCTACAGGTAGATATCCAATTTATTTGCGAATTACGAAGGATAGAAAATCAGTATTTTTTCGCACACCATATACGTCTCTGGAAAATGAATGGGATTCAAAACAAGGCAAATTCAACAAGCATGCAACCAACTTTTTAGAAAAAAATAGGTTGCTTCTCAAATTCATCGACCAGGCTACAAATGTTGTTACGCGTCTGCAGCAAGAAAAAGGGTATTATTCTTTGTTCGAGATTGAGAATGGTTTGCGTATAGATTCGAATCCTGTTTCCAGTAGTGTTTTTGTCTTTTGGGATGAGATTATCGCCGAAATGGAAAAAGCAGGAAGAACCGGAAATGCCAGAATATATCGTGATACTTCCAAATCATTTAAAAAATATAGTAAGAATAGGATTCTGTATTTTGAAGAAGTAACACCTGCTTTTCTTGAGAAATACGAAGCTCATCTGCGGTCAAGAAATGGTACAGATGGAGGTATTGCTGTTCAAATGAGGACTTTTCGGGCACTTTTTAATATGGCGATGAATAGAGGGCTAATAAAGCCGAATATTTATCCATTTAAAGTTTATAAAATCTCTAAATTGAAAGGTAGGGGACTTAAGAAAGCATTATCATTGGAAGATGTACATAAGATTATTAAGCTGGATTTAAGTAATCACCCAAAGCTTGTTAATGCCCAAAATTATTTCGTTTTCAGTTTTTACACACGTGGGATGAATTTCGCAGATATGATGAAGCTGCAATGGAAAGATGTTGCTGATGACAGGATTTATTATACCAGGGCTAAAACTAAAACCAATTTTCAGATAACAATTCTTCCACCTGTGCAAAAAATATTGGATTATTATCGAAACATACCTAGCAAAACAAGTTATGTTTTTCCAATATTGCTTAGAGATGAAATGACACCCGCACAATTGGAGAACCGGAAGAAAAAGGCTTTGAAACAATACAATAAGGATTTAAAGGAAATTGCTTCTCTTTGTGAAATTAATAAATCTGTTTCAAGCTATGTTGCCCGGCACAGCTATGCCAATTGTTTAAAACAAAAAGGTGTCGCTACTGACGTAATCAGCGAGTCGATGGGGCATCAGAATGTTGCTATTACACAGGCTTATTTAAAGGAATTGGATAGTTCGTTAATTGACGAAGCAATGGAGGTTCTTTTGTAGTTTATATTTTGTTTGAACAAGCCATCGGACATCAAACCGTTAAACACCAGATTTCAATATTTTCGAAAGATTTTCAAAAGGAAACGGAATTAATACAGAGTGGAAAAATTTCAAGTGTTGATGTGTGGTTTCGAAAAGTTTTAATCGTAGTTTACGAAGATTAAGTCTTTTTGAAACTGGCTTGTGAGTTGGCATAAATCAACTTTTGCAATTTTGGAATGAACGGTTTATGCCGTAGTCTTTTGAAAACCCGGAGGGCTTGTCTTTCGGAAATGGTGGTATTTTATTGAAGGATTTGAGAACCTTTGCAAATTCTATAATGTAGTTATTTATTGGTTTTTATGGATTGATTTTTCCTTTTTGTGTTTCTATTATCTCGTGCTCTCTTCTTTGCTAGTTGATCTTTATAGCATGTCTGCAAAAGTCCCTTTCGATAAAAAAGAATGTTTGAGTTTTAAGAAATTAG
>JBDLJS010000075.1:0-20961 GCA_039714235.1 Bacteroidota bacterium
CTTTCGCAAGACAAATTTGAAGTGCTCGACGGTGATCCAAAATTCAAAAAGGAATATGCAACACTGCCGGCCCTTGAAATGGCTGAGGGATGGATAAGGCACAACTACCGAAAAGGATGGGAGCAGATATAAGAAGATTGTTGTTGTTATCGGATTGGCATTGTTATTAAAATGTGATGTATAACAACAATGACAACCGGACAAATTTTAAATCAGACTAGCCTTCCCTCTCCCCTCGTTTGCAACGAGGAGTAAGTTGTCCTGAGTTTATAACTCTGCTCCCTCTTTACGTCAAACATTTGATAAAGTAAGCAACCTCAAGGTCTTAAAAAGATTGTAACTAACTCACCCTGTGTTCTTTCTGTTAACTCCGGAGTGCTTCCAGCTCTTCCCGACTGCCAGTCCTGCAGCTGCGACTGAAAATCCGGCAGTTCGCGTGTTCGATCCGCTCCTTTCGGAGTTAAATCTGCTATCTGCAGGTATCAATCCGGTATTTGCTGAATTAAATTTGCTATCTGCGGGTATAAATCTGCTAGTTGCTGAGTTTGATCTGCTATCCTTCATCATTAATCCGCTTCCCGTGGAGGCAAATCCGTTCATCCGGGTTATAAATCTGCTGTCCGGGTTGATGTATCTTCTGTTTTTTTCTATATCAACTCCGCCTCTTTCAGTAAAACCTCCATCTCCTGCTGAACCTCTTTTGCAGCTTCCCTTGCTTTTTCGGCAAAGTCAACATCCTGTGAAGCATAGATTATTCCGCGTGATGAGTTTACCAGCAGGCCACATTTTTCGTTCATACCATTTTTAGACACTTCCTGAAGGCTGCCGCCCTGTGCCCCAACACCAGGAACAAGCAAAAAGTGGTCAGGAACAATCTCACGGATTTCCTTTAATTTTTCAGCTTTGGTTGCACCAACCACGTACATCATATTTTCGGTGGTTCCCCAGTTTTGCGATGTTTTTAAAACCGACTCAAATAGCAGGTCGCCACTTGCCTCATCCTTCAAAAACTGAAAATCGTAAGCTCCCTTGTTCGAAGTAAGCGCCAGAAGGATTACCCATTTTTCTGGGTAAGTCATAAATGGTTTCACAGAGTCTTCGCCCATGTAAGGCGCAACAGTAACGGCATCGAAATTTTGTTTTTCGAAAAAAGCGCGGGCGTATAAACTCGAAGTATTGCCAATATCGCCTCGTTTTGCATCTGCAATCAGGAAAATTTTCGGATATTTCGATTTTACGTACATCACTGTTTTTTCCAGGCTTTCCCAACCTTTCGATCCCAGACTTTCGTAAAATGCCAGGTTTGGTTTGTAAGCAATAGTAAACTCAGCAGTTGCATCAATAATTTCTTTGTTAAAAGAAAATATCGGATCTGATGTTTCTAACAAGTGTTGTGGTATCTTTTTGGTATCAGTGTCTAACCCAACGCAAAGGAAACTGCGTTTCTTTTGTATTTGTTCAAATAGTTGTTGTTGATTCATTATTTCTTTTTTGTCATTCCGGCCGGAATAAAATGGAGAGCCGGAATCTTTCAATTTATATTTCTGTTTTTTTGAAAAGATTCCCACTTTCGTGGGAATGAAATTAAATTTCTGCCTCTTTCAGTTTCTCGGCATTCTCTTCAATCATCAGTTTTTCAATTACCTCTTCAATTTCGCCGTTGATAATTGCCTGAAGATTGTACATGGTCAGGTTAATCCTGTGGTCGGTAACGCGTCCCTGCGGCCAGTTGTAAGTACGTATTTTTGCCGAGCGGTCTCCGGTGGAAACCATAGTTTTACGCTTCGACGAAATCTCATCGATGTATTTCTGGTATTCCATATTATACAATCGGGTACGCAGTTCGCCCATTGCCTTATCGAGGTTTTTAAGTTTCGATTTCTGGTCCTGGCAGGTTACCACAATGCCGGTTGGAATATGTGTTAAACGAATAGCGGAATAGGTTGTGTTTACCGATTGTCCACCCGGTCCAGACGAACAGTACTCGTCGCGGCGGATATCCTCGTTTTTAAGTTCAACGTCAAATTCGTCGGCTTCGGGTAAAACGGCAACCGTAGCTGCCGATGTGTGCACACGCCCCTGTGTTTCGGTTTGAGGTACACGTTGCACGCGATGAACGCCTGATTCATATTTCATTATCCCGTAAACACCTTCGCCTGTAATATTTGCCACAATTTCTTTAAAACCGCCTGCTGTGCCTTCGTTAACGTTGGTAATTTCCATGCGCCACTTTTTCTTCTCGCAGAACTTGGTGTACATCCTGAACAGGTCTCCGGCAAAAATACTTGCTTCATCGCCGCCTGTTCCTGCCCTGATTTCAAGAATTGCATTTTTAGCATCTTCCGGGTCGGCAGGAACCAGCAACAATTTAATTTCCTGCTCTTTTTCAGGAATCAGTTTTTCTGATGCTTCAATCTCCTCACGGGCCATTTCACGCATCTCTTCGTCTGTCTCTTCTGCCAGCATCTCTTTGCCGGTTTCAATGTTATCAACCAGGTTTTTGTATTCCTGGAAAACAGCAACCAGCTTTTCCAGGTTTTTATACTCCTGGTTCAGTTTAATATACCGCTTCATGTCAGCAATAATTTCCGGATCAGTAATCTGCTGCTCCACTTCCTCGAAGCGGTGTTTTATCGATTCAAATTTTTCTAATAATGCGTATTGTGCCATCTCTTTGTCTTTCTTTTTCTCATTCCTGCGCACGCAGGAATCCCCTATTAAAACCACTCAGCCGATAAATCATTCCAGCCGGGATTCTCTTTTTCTATTAATTCAATTTTCCAGTCTCGTTTCCGCTTTTTTAATCGCCGTTCCCGGGTAAAAGCTTCTTCGTAAGTATCGAATTCTTCAAAATACATCAATTAGTCAACATTGTATTTATATATGAATCCCTTTAATATTTTCGTTTTATGTTCTTCTAATCTTCGTTCTAACTCATTTGTCAAACCAATGTATAAAACTCCGTTTGGTTTGTTCGCTAATATGTAAACATAGAAGTTTGACATTAGTATTTTCATGAGATTCCCACTTTCGTGGGAATGAGTTAGTATTCGAATGTACCTTTCTCCGACTTAATTGTAAGTTTTTTCCCGTCGAAAGGTTCAACTTTTCCAATAATCTGTGCTTCGATATTGAACGATTTTGAAATTGCAATAATTTCATCGCCAATATCAGCCCCACAATAAATTTCATAACGGTGCCCCATATTAAACACCTTGTACATTTCTTTCCAATCGGTGCCCGACTGTTCCTGTATTAATTTGAACAGTGGCGGTACCGGGAACATGTTATCTTTAATTACATGAACATTATCGACAAAATGCAGCACTTTTGTTTGAGCGCCACCCGAGCAGTGTATCATTCCTGAAATTTGTCCGCGGAATTTGTCGAGCACTTTTTTAATTACCGGTGCATACGTGCGGGTTGGTGAGAGTACTAGTTTTCCGGCATCGATATCGAATCCTTCAATTGCATCGGTAAGCTTTTTACCTCCCGAGTACACCAAATCTGACGGGACCTCAGGGTCAAAACTTTCAGGGTATTTTTCAGCCAGGTATTTGGCAAAAACATCGTGTCGTGCCGAGGTCAATCCGTTGCTTCCCATTCCCCCATTATATTCAGCTTCGAAAGTTGCCTGCCCCGATGATGACAGCCCGATAATAACATCGCCTGCCGCGATATTATCAGCAGAAACCACATCTTCTTTTTTCATGCGGCAGGTTACCGTTGAGTCAACAATAATTGTACGTACCAGGTCACCCACGTCGGCTGTTTCACCACCGGTTGAATAAATAGAAATCCCCATCTCGCGCAGGTTGGTAAGTAATTCTTCGGTCCCGTTAATTATTGCCGCGATTACTTCGCCCGGAATGTTGTTTTTATTTCTCCCAATGGTTGATGAAACAAGAATATTATCTGTTGCACCTACACAAAGCAGGTCGTCAACATTCATAATCAGTGCATCCTGAGCTATTCCTTTCCAAACCGAAAGGTCGCCGGTTTCTTTCCAGTACATATAAGCCAGCGACGATTTTGTGCCTGCACCATCAGCGTGCATAATATTGCACCACTCGGGGTTTCCCCCAAGGATGTCGGGTACAATTTTGCAAAATGCCTTTGGGAACAAACCTTTATCGACATTTTTAATTGCCTCGTGCACATCTTCTTTCGAGGCTGAAACACCCCTTGCGCTATATCTTGATTCGGTAACCATGTACTTAACTTTTTAGTGGCTACAAAATTAACATTTTCTAACGACCTGTAACAAAAAAAGGAAAGCCCTGATAAAGACTTTCCTTTTTAGCAATATTGTTTGCTTTACGCGTATAAAAACCGTTTAATTTTTTTAGTTGGTGTCCTTTCAAATGGATTGGGATGTAAAATCACCTTCTGGATTCTCGAAAACTTGTTTACCTCTGCATTTACCTTATTCTGGATTTCCTTTAATACATCTTCAGATTTTTCTGAAATATATTGTTTGGCTTCCGACTTAAGATGCTTGAAGTTTTCTTCAATTTCTTCCATGTTTAAATGAATCATGGCTACAATTTTTCCTTTTTTCTCAATTACCAACGATTCAAGCACGAATCTCATTTTATTGATAACCGATTCTATTTCTTCGGGATAAATATTTTCGCCGCTGGCACCAACAATCATGGTTTTAATCCGTCCCTTAACATAAAGCTTGTTGTTTTTATCAAACACACCACGGTCGCCGGTTTTAAACCATCCGTCTTCAGTAAAAACCTCTTTTGTAATTTCCGGAGCTTTATAATACCCTTTCATTACATTTTCTCCTTTTGCCTGGATTTCTCCCTCTCCGGTTTTTGGGTCAGGATTTGCAATGCGTAACGAAACACCTTCCATAGCAATTCCTGTTGAGCCAATCTTTGTGTTTTTGCCAACCGCACCGGCAAGCAAAGGTGCTGTTTCTGTTAAACCGTAACCAATTGCATAAGGGAAACTACCTTCATTTAAAAAACGTTCAACGGTAGAATCGAGTTTTGCTCCACCAATTCCGAAAAATCGTAACTCGCCACCAAAAGTTTTGTACAGCTTACCGGCAGCTATTTTATGCAAAACCTTTCGCGATGGTGCAAAGGATGTTAAAAAGCGCATTAAACCACTTTTTTGGAAAGTAGGTTGAATTTTGGCTTTATAAACTTTCTCAATAATTAGCGGAACCGAAAGCATAATTGTTGGCTTCACCTTTTGTAAGGCCGGTAGCAATACCGAAGCTACCGGAGGTTTTCTTAAATAATGTATAGATGCTCCAAACATTACCGGTAATAAAAATCCAACGGTATTCTCTAAAGTATGCGATAAAGGTAAAATAGAAATAAACCTGTCATCACTCTCAATTTTCTGTAAAGTTCTGCTCTGCTTTGCAGTCCATGATAAATTTTTGTGGGTAAGCATTACCCCTTTTGAGTTTCCCGTTGTACCCGAGGTATAGATTATTGAAGCTAAATCCTGTTCATCTACATCAGCCGGAGTAAAACCATTTTTTGTACACGAAACAGAAGAAGTAAGTAATTTCAGATGGTCAACCGGTGTTCCCTTTTGAATCAGGGCAAAATTGTCAACCATGATAATATGATCAACCAGGTTGCTGGTCTCTTCATTTACATTTCCGTATAATCCTTCTGAAACAAAAAGCATTTTTGCTTCCGAATGTTCAATTATGGTTTTTATTTCGTTTTTATGAAAATCGGGCAAAATAGGTACGGCAACTGCACCAATAACTGAAATAGCAAAAAAGGCGATTCCCCAGTTGGGCATGTTGGAACTTAAAATTGCTACTTTATCTCCTTTTTTTATCCCAAGCTCAAGAAGAAATTCCGCCAGCAATTCAACGTCATCGCCCATTTCTTTGTAGGTATAATTTTTTTCGCCTGAGAAGACCAAAGATGTTTTACCTGAATACTTTTTCACCGAATTGTAAAAAAGTGAAGGTATTGTAAGTTTTGATGTATCTATCATATTCAAACTATATTATCTGTGTAAAATAGTTATTCTCAAATAAAATAACTTTATCTATCCCTTTAATTTGACGCCGCAAAAATAATAAAAAAGCAACGCCTTATTTAAAATGAATAAAAAAGCCTGTAATTTACCCATTTATATCCCCCTGAAAATCAATCTTTTGAAAAAATCGCTCTGTAAGTTTAACATTTTTTATGGTTTAAACTCTACATTTGGCGAACAAATTCTGACTTATGAGTTCTAAAATTCAGCAAAAAGAGATACTAATTCAAACTGAAAATTTTATTCAGAAATATTTTGAGAAAGATGGCTCTGGCCATGACTGGTGGCACATTTTCAGGGTAAGAAACCTGGCGCTAAAAATTGCGAAAAAAGAAGGTGGCAACCTGTTTATTATTGAAATGGCAGCTTTATTGCACGATTTGGACGACTGGAAACTGAATGGTGACAGCAACGAATCGAAAGCAGAAATGTGGATGAAGGAGCAGAACATTCCGGCAGAAGTATCAAGGAAAATTCTGGAAATAATTGAACAGGTTTCGTTTAAAGGGGCAGGTGTTGAAACGAAAGCCGTAACGGCAGAAGCAAAAATTGTTCAGGATGCAGACCGCCTCGATGCCATTGGAGCAGTTGGGATTGCACGCACTTTTGCATACGGTGGCAGCAAGGGACGATTAATGTATCATCCAGATATAAAGCCTGAAATGCATGCAAGTTTCGAGGATTATAAAAAAACGACTGCACCAACTATAAATCATTTTTACGAAAAGCTGCTTTTACTGAAAGACCGGTTAAACACAAAAACTGCTAAAAATATGGCCGAAACCCGTCACCGGTTTATGGAAAATTTTCTGAAACAATTTTTTAACGAATGGGATAACAAAAGTTAACATCATTCCGTACGAAACAAAGTAGAGATACGGAATCTTTCGATTAAATTTGTAAAAGATTTCTCCATCAACTGAAGGATAGGAAATAACAAATTAATAAGCCATGAGAATCAATCATCTTGCCATCTGGACTTACAACCTCGAAGGATTAAAAAATTTTTATTCGCATTATTTCGATGCTACTTCAAACGAGATTTATCATAACCATTCAAGAGAATTTCGTTCCTATTTTCTTTCATTTAACGGAGATTGCCGGTTAGAGCTTATGGAAATGCCAAATGTTCCGAAATCAAAGAACGATCCACTGAAACAATCTACAGGATTAATTCACTTTGCCATCCAGGTGGGCTCAATTCAAAGGGTAAACGAAATAACTGAGACCCTTCTAAAAGATGGATTCAAAGTTATTGGGGAACCACGTATTACCGGTGACGGGACATACGAAAGTGTTTTTCTTGATCCGGACGGAAACAGGGTGGAGGTAATGGCTTAAATTATCTTCTCAAATTAAACTAATTTTCTCCTGTCATTTCCTATATTTACACTACTATCTAAACCTATAAAAATGAAAAACCTGACTAATTTTGCCATTCTTTTTCTGGTTGCATTTACGTGTACAACCGTTACAGGTTGCCAAGAAGAAGCTCCGAAAGAATTACCTAATATTTTATGGTTAACCAGCGAAGACAACAGCCCGTTTCTGGGGTGTTACGGCGACGAGTTTGCCACAACGCCAAACCTCGACAAACTGGCATCGGAAGGATTTTTATATACTCACGCTTATGCCAATGCCCCTGTTTGTGCGCCTGCACGGAATACCATTTTAACAGGTGTTTATGCCTGTTCGGGCGGAAATCAGCACATGCGCAGTTATTATCCCAAATCGGATTTAGTTAAACCTTATCCGCTTTATTTAAGGGAACTGGGATATTACTGCACCAACAATTCAAAAACTGACTACAACGTAAACAATGTTGATCCAAAAGAAATCTGGGACGAAAGCGGGAAAAAAGCCAATTATAAAAACAGAGATGAAGGACAGCCATTTTTTGCGGTGTTCAACACCACCGTTTCGCATGAAAGCTCGGTTCATAAATGGATTCCGAATGAAGAGCTGAGGCACAGCCCCGATGAGGTTCCAATTCCTCCCCACCACCCGGCAACACCTGAAATGAAACACGACTGGGCGCAGTATTACGACAAGGTTGAAGATATGGATGCCGTAATTGGCAAACATTTGAAAGAGCTGGAGGAGGCCGGACTGGCAGAAAACACTATTGTTTTTTATTATGGCGACCATGGTGGAGTAATTGCCCGCAGCAAACGTTACGTTTACGAAACAGGCACACGCGTTCCGTTTATTGTACGCATTCCCGAAAAGTATAAATACCTTTTCCCTGAAAAACAAACCGGCACGAAGGTTAACCGCCTAATTAGTTTTGTGGATTTAGTCCCTACCCTTTTAAGCATAGCTGGGATTGAAATTCCGGAATATCTGCAGGGGAATGCATTCCTTGGAAAGCAAAAAACAGAAGATCCCGAATACGCATTTATGTTTCGTGGCCGGATGGATGAACGATACGACATGAGCCGTGCCGTACGCGACCATGAATACCGGTACATCAGGAATTATATGCCTTACAGGATTTACGGACAGCAACTGGAATATCTTTTCAGGGCGCCATCAATCCGTTCGTGGAAAGAGGCTTATGAAAACGGAGAATGCAACAAATCGCAAAGTATTTTCTGGAACACCAAACCGGTTGAAGAGCTGTACAATACCAAAAATGATCCGTGGGAGGTAAACAACCTTGCCAATAATCCAAATTATAAAGATGTTTTAGAACGGATGCGGGCAGCCAACAAAGAGTGGGTAACCCGGATTTACGATACCGGTTTTATACCCGAAGCCGACCGTGTTGACCGTGCCGGAGAAATGCCTATGTATGATTATATGCGTTCGGGTAATGTAAACCTTGAAGAAATAATGGAAGCTGCAGAAATTGCCACACTTGGAAAAGTTGAAAATATCGAAAAATTAAAAGCTTACCTGAAAAGTGACGAGAGCGCTGTGAGATACTGGGGTGCTTCGGGCCTGTTAATTTTGGGAGATAAAGCAGCTCCTGCCATCGAAGATTTAAAAACCGCCACTTCTGATGCATCGGCCAATGTTGTTTCGGTGGCGGCAGAGGCCTTGTATAACCTGGAAGAAAAAGAGATTGCGAAGGAAGCTTTACTTTCAGTACTGAAAAATCCGAACGAATTTGCACGCTGCCATGCGCTTAACGTAATCGATTGCATTGATGACAACAGCCCTGAAATTCAGAAAGGAGTTATCGGTATGATTGCCAGTGCAGAGTCGGCAACAAGGAATAAATACGATATGCGAGCCGCAAAATGGCTGATTGAGAAGTGGAATTTTAATCCCGATGATTATAATATTGAATTTGCATGGTAAGATGACATGAAGTATCTGCTCACAGGAGAAGAATCAGAACGGCTACATTTCAGAAAGGTTGAAGAACCGGATTTTGACTGGTGGATGGAGTTTGCCTCGAATAAGGAGGCTGTCCGGTATTTCGATTTTACCGACGAACTAAGTCCTGAGCAATTTTGCCGGGTTTGGTTCGGTAAAATATTCGAACGTTACAGCCAAAACACAGGAGGCCACAATATTCTGGTTGAAAAAGAAACCGGGAACCCGGTGGGAATGTGCGGATTACTTATTCAGGAAGTGGATGGTATTAAAGAATTGGAAATAGGTTATTCCATTCATCCAAAACACTGGGGGAAGGGTTTTGCTACCGAAGCAGCGCAGAAATGTAAAGAGTTTGCTTTTAAAAATAACTTTGCAGAATCGCTGATTTCAATTGTTCATGTTGATAATATTGCATCGGCAAAAGTGGCCCGGCGGAATGGAATGTATTTAAAGAAAAAGACGGTTTATAAAGATATTCCAGTTAATATTTTTAGAGTATTAAAAGACATCACTCTTCAGGCTGAGGACATTCCCAAATAATTTTCAAATTAGTCCGGTTCTCCAGGAAATCGGTTAAGCTGGTTTCTTCCCAGTCAACCAATCTTCCATCGTAATGATACACTTCGCAGTACATACAAGACCAGTGGCCACAGTAAACGTGAAAATAATGCTCTTCTAAGTAAGTTGACCTCTGCACTTCGCAAATATTACAATGTTCGGAACTCTCCAGCTCTTCTATACGTGGCTGAAGCCATGCAGGAATTACAACTTCTGCTGGCACCCTTTCTTCGCACGAAATAAATAGCAACGATAGAAAAGAGGCGAGATACAATAATTTAATGGTCTGTTTCATTTCTCAAATAATATGCAAGTAAAGTTTACATTTTAGAAATTATTTTCCAAATGCATTATACAATAATTTAAGTATCAAGTATTTCATTAATATCAGAGTCTATTCGCCGGGTGACTTTTTGTGTCAACTCATAGTCACCCGGTGAATAATCTAAAAATTGTTCCATGTTAGAAATCATCTTTGGCATTTCCCCTGAACCTGAAATTATAGGTAACGGTAAAAACCGGTTGTCCGAAAATTGACATTTTATAGCCTTTAACCTGCTCACCTTCGGTGCGAAAGAAAATTGAGTATGGATTATTCCGGCCAAGAACATTGTACACAGCAAAGGTCCACGAACTGTGGTTTAATTTCTTTTTCAGCAGGTTGCCGTTAATATTTGCAGCCAAATCGAGCCTGATGTAATCGGCCATCCGCACACTGTTTCTGTCGGTATAAAGCACCCTGTAAGCACCGTTAAAATAGTAATAGGCAACCGGGGCTGTGTACGGCCGACCGGTACTGTAGAAAAAGTTCGACGAAACGTTAAACCGGCGTGATGTTTTATAGTTAAAAATAAACTTGAAATTATGAGGCTTATCGTAGTTGGCCGGGAAATAATCTCCGTTATTTACTCTTTCCTCATCAAATTCACTATCGATTTTGTGTAATATTCTTGAATATGTATAGTTTGCCCAACCAGTAAACCTGCCCACTTTTTTGTTCACCATAAATTCAATACCATATGCCTTACCGACTCCATTGAGCACATCGGTTTCAATATGTTCGTTCATAACCAGTTGCGCACCTCCTTTGTAATCCAGAATATCTTTCAATCTTTTATAATATGCTTCAACCGATACCTCTACCGAATTTCGCCGAAGATTCTGGTAAAAACCGATGGAAACCTGGTCGCCACGTTGCGGCCTAAGGTAATTATCACTCAGTTTCCAGATATCGGTAGGCGACATAGCCATTGTTTTCGACATCATGTGAATGTATTGGTACATTCGGCTTAAACCGACCTTTACAGAACTGTTAAAACCAACTTTTATATTTGAAGATAAACGCAATTCCGGTCCCGAATAAAATTTAACCGGACTACCTTTCCCGTAAAATGTTGTATCGGTCATTGAAGCTTCATTTTTAGGGATTCCCGGTTGATAGTTAAATTGGGTTTTAGGCCCGAAATTAGCATAGACTGTATAACGCACCCCGGCTGAAACGGTCATGAAATGGGTTAAATCGAACTCATCGCCAAAGTATAACGATGTTTCGAGAGCCCGCTCTTTTTCCAGTTCCTGCTGAACAATA
The DNA here is from genome assembly GCA_039714235.1 of Bacteroidota bacterium. Classification (GTDB taxonomy): domain Bacteria; phylum Bacteroidota; class Bacteroidia; order Bacteroidales; family Prolixibacteraceae; genus Draconibacterium. The sequence goes on from JBDLJS010000075.1 coordinate 11,501, forward strand.
AGCGATTTTTCTCCGACTGGTTTTCTTATGCCCGGCGACAGATTGTACCATGTAGAATTCAATCCAAATTCCATTTTATGATTATTTCCCGGATGGTAAGAGAAATCGGCTTTAAATGAGCTTTGTTTTATTTTATACTGAACTGAATGAAAAACGGAGGAATCAGCCCTTGATTCAGTGGTATAGTCGTAATTACTGGTAATTGCCGAAAAAGTGGAAAACAATTTTGGATTAAAAATATGCTTCCACCTGAATGTAGTTGCTATCGTATTATATTCAAATGCATCTTCCATATAATAATCAAAATTATCGTGGCTCAAGTAACCAGACAAATAAAGGCTGTTGTTCTGATTTAAATCGAAAGAAAAGTTACTTTGAAGATCGTAGAAACCTGCAGTACTGTTTTTAAGTTTAGGATCGTCGAGCAATTTTAATATCCAGTTGGAGTAAGTTGAACGGACGCCAATAATAAACGAGCTTTTATCTTTTTTAATCGGGCCCTCCAAATTTAGCCTACCTGAAACCGGGCTAATCCCGCCCGACAATCGGGTGTTTTTCCGGTTCCCTTCTTTTAGCTTGATGTCCATAACCGACGACACCCGGCCTCCGTATTTTGCCGGAACACCACTTTTGTACAAGGTAATATCCTTAACCATATCGGAATTAAAACTTGAAAAGAACCCGAAAAAATGCGATGTGTTTAATATCGATGCATCGTTTAATAGGATAAGGTTTTGGTCGACACTTCCGCCACGCACATTAAAACCACTCGATGCCTCGCCAACTGATTGCACCCCCGGGAGCAGCAATGAGCTTTTAATAATATCGGTTTCGCCAAAACCCATGGGTAACTGTTTCAAAGTTTTCATCGACAATTTCTCAACACCCATGCGAACATTTTTTATCAGATTTTCATTTTCTGCAACTACCACAACTTCTTTTAACGATTCCGGTTTATCGCGCATTTCAATATCCAGTTTCCCGTCGGAATGCAAAATAATGTTACGATGAGTCGTTCTCATCCCAATTAACCGGTATTCAACTTTATACTGGCCTTTGGGTAGTGTAATGGAATAAAAACCATAGGCATTACAGGCAGTTCCTTTTTTTAGCTCATTAATATAAACGGTGGCACCAACGAGGGGTTCGCCTGAATCAATATCTTTAATAGTTCCTCGTAAAGTGGCAGTTTTTAAATGCGGATTCACCGATGGGTTACCAATCGTATGAAGCTGATATTCTTCGCTAATTGTTGTTTCTTTCGTCTCAGTTTTGGGCAACGAGTACTGAATTGTATCGGCAGGAACAGATTTCGAATTTTGCAGATAATTTAAATATGAATCAGCATAATCAGTTTTAATCTTATAATTTTTCGTTAGTACTATTTTCCCTCTCTCTACAAATGTAAATGATAAATTTTGGGGTTCGCACATCTGTTTTAGTACCTGCTCCAACGATTGATTTTCGGCATGAACAGACAGATATAAACTATCAATCCATTGTGGATTATAATAAAAACTAAATCCGGTTTTATCCTCAAGTATGGAAACTAACTCTTCGAAAGCCGTATTGTCGGCATGCAAATTTATAATCTCCTTTTGTGCAAAAGATTTGAGTACAAAAAATGAAACCAATAAAACAATTATTACAATCTTTTGCATATTACTTAATTAATTTTGCTCTATGAGTTTAAGAGTTTCCAGCAACCGTTCTTTGTTTATTAAATCGAAACGGGTTGAGAAAGATTGTAATTTTTTATTGATTGCCTTGCGGTGTTCAGGAAATAGTTTCACGAACTTTCTTTTTGAATTTATATCGTAATAATTTCCATTCATGTACAATGTTCTTTTTTGCTTATAATCGTATCTGAAGATTCCGCTGATTATTGCCTCTTCGCCTTCGTTATGCGATAAAATTGCTTCATGGTGAATAAAAATCTGTTTTCCACCGTGTTCAATAACTTCATAATAACCATCCTGCATTTCAATATTTATATTCTCGGGAAAATCAACTTTTTTAAAGTGTACTTCCCTACTCTTAAATCTATAATCGTTTATACTTGCTGTATTTTTACGTACAAGCGCGAACGAATCAATCCGCGATTGGTTAAAAGAAATAAAGTTGTGCCCCGTGAAATGTCCTGTTACACTTACCAATTCATCTTTATAAATATCATAAATAAGCATAAGATCGGTGTACTTTTCTCCATCAATATAAACCGTGCCCTCCATCCCGAGCGAAGCATCGAACAAAGGACTGGTTTCGAGGTTAACGTGGTAAAGTTTGTATTCTTTTCCGTTAAGAAAATCGTAAGTATGGTGCAGTTTATCATTATAAATTTCTTTTGCTCTTTCCTCTGAAACAGCATACTGACCATCAATTTGCGGGGCAGATAATTTATCTGTAGAATTCACAATTTGCGAATAACAAATTTGCGAGGAGATTATTAACAAAATAAACAGACCCAGGAATCTTTCTGACATTAATTTATTATTCTGAATTATTTGAACCAAAAATAACAAAAAGCATATACCAAATGCCACGAGTATATATATTTTTACTTTCTTTATTCAAACAAAATTCAAACATTAGTTACTAAAGGTTGTCAAGTTGGGGATAGGATATGAAGCTGAAGAAATTACTTTTTATTTTTCTTGTTTTTTTAACCTTTTACTCGTGCCTCGAACCATTCGACGCAACTGTAGGCGATAAAGCAAACAGTTTATTGGTTGTTGACGGATTAATATCGAACGAGGAGATCCCGTATACAGTAAGGCTTACCCGTACAGTTTCGAATATCGACCAGGGAATTATTCCGGTAACCGGCGCAACAGTAACTATTGAAGACCACCTGGGATTAAAGACTGTGTTAACCGAAACTGAAGATGGCATTTACGAAACCGATCCTGATGAATTTGTTGGTATGCCGGGAAACGAATACCGGTTATCCATAAAAACAAAGGAGGGGAAACGATATCAGTCGGAGTTATGCAAAATGCCCCAGCCATCAGAAATCGATGAAGTGTATTTTGCTCCCGGCAACGAAACTGAGAGCATTGAAACCAGCGGATTTAACGGAGTAGGAATGTACATTAGCGGTCATGTAAACTCCGACGATGTGGAATATTTGCGATGGTCGTTTAACGAAGACTGGAAATTCCAGGTTCCGTTTGGCCCCGATGAAATTCCGGCCCCCTGTGACGAGATGGTTCCGGTTATTCAAAAAAAATATTGCTGGAAATCTTCGATATCGAACGAAATTTTACTGCAATCGTTTAACAGCCAAACCGAACGGAAAGTACAGGACAAAGAACTTTATTTTATTAATACCGAACTAACCGATAAACTTCTTATCAGGTACAGTTCGCTGATAAAACAATACTCAATTTCGAGAGAAGAGTATGATTTCTGGCGGAAAATGGAAATGGCAAATCCAGATGTTGGTGATATTTTTGGCGAGCAACCATTTGCTGTTACCGGCAATATTAAAAGGATTGACAACCCGGATGAAAAAGTACTGGGCTATTTCCAGGTAGCAGGATGCGCCACAAAAAGAATTTATATCAATTTTGGCGAAGTACACGAATTAAAACTGCCAATGTTCAACAGTTATGCGCGTTGTTCGTACGACTCGCTTATGCTCGATAAACTAAATGCCGGCAGCGATCCTGAAAATCCTGCTTATGAATGTATTTACGATATTTACGATGAATTTGTGTTAAGTGGTAAATACGGCTACGACTATGCATTCCCGATTCTTGCAGGCGGATTTAGCGAAAAGGTGATTGGACTCGCGCTCACTACTCCAAAATGTACCGATTGTACCTTAGCCGGCGATTTAAATCCTCCCGATTTTTGGTCGGAAACAGAATAATTTTATTTCATTAAAACAGGAATGAATATTAAAAAAATATTGTTGTCGCTTTTAATTGTAATAAATGCATTTTTATTACTGGCACAGGAAACAGTTGTTTTACGCACCGACCGCGATACATACATCGCCGGAGAATCGGTGTGGATTCGGGCCAACTGTTTTAAAAGCGGGACCTCGTTACCATCGGATTTAAGCAATGTTATTTATGCCGAGGTGCTTAACGATAAAAATGAGCCTGTGGTTCAGTTAAAACTGAACGCTGAAAATGGCAGTTGTTCAACCCAATTTATGTTGCCCGATAATTTGCAAACGGGCAATTATGTTTTACGGGGATATACAAAATGGTTGCAAAACTACAACAGCGAACTCTTTTTTACCAAAAACATTGTTGTTATCAATCCGTTTTCTAAAAATCCATTCCCCGGTAAAGAGAATATTTACAACTCCGACACTCTGTTTTTCTACCCCGAAGGAGGGAAAATTATTCTCAACCAGAAGAATAAAATTGCAATCCAGGCATTTGATAAATTCGGAAACAGAAAGCCTGTTGCAGGAGGCATATTCTCACCATCGGGCGATACTTTATTCACAGTTTCAACATCATCAGAAGGTTTTGCAGTTTTTAATCTTACACCTGAAGCAATTGGTATTTACAGGTTCAAATCCGAAAAATCAGATATTTCAGTTCCTCTGCCGGAAATTTCACCCCAGGGAGTTAATCTGCAGTTGCAAGAAGAAAACAACCAAAAATTAACGTTTCGGGTTGCTGCAGAAAACCTGAATTCATTAAACGGTACCATTCATATTGTTTCATCCATTGGAGCATTGCTAAAAAAATACCCGGTTTCACTAAAAGAAAACGAAAGTGTTTCGGTTGACAATGCTGAATTTCCCCCGGGTTATTTATATGCTTTGCTTATCGATGAAAAAGGAGAGATTTTATCGTCGAGATACTTTGTTGCACACGGGCAGGAAGATTCGAATTTACTGAAAGTTACAACCGACAAACAAAATTATTCCGGCAGGGAGCCTGTATCACTCCAAATTACAAATCAGCAAAACCTTAAAAATGTTTCGGTTTCAGTAACTAAAAAGTGTTTGTTAAATACAAAATCTCAGCTATCAAAAGTGTTGCGCCCCGATAATATTGCTGTGCAAACATTAAATGAATTTGCGAACAATAACGTCTCTTTAAACGATATCCTTCTGTTGTTCACCCCTGCTGATAAGGTACTTGCCAATCCTAATCGCATTTCGTTTATTCCTGAAATGAAAGGGGAAATTATTTCAGGTACAATAATAGATTTAGACAATCAGCAACCAATTGCAAACAAAGTCTTTATTCTCAGCTTTATAAGCCAATGTCCTACAATTGAATTTTCCAAAACCGACTCATCAGGCAAGTTCTATTTTAACGCCAACCGCGTTGGAGAACACGAGATTGTTATTCAGCCTTTTGAGCGTGATTCATCGAACCTTAACTATAAGGTCAACCTCGATCTGGCATTTAGCCCGGAATATCCCGAAAACAAAATTCAGCCGCTGTTCATCGAAGCCAAAAACATCTCAAAAATTAACAAAGCAATTATCAACATGCAGGTAAATGCCTTGTACGATCCTTACGATTCATATTCATTTTTATCAAAACCGGCCCCTGGTCCGGGTTGTTTTTATGGTGAACCTGAAATTTCAATCCTTACCAGCGATTTTATTGAAATGCCAACCATGGAAGAAGTTTTCAGAGAAATAGTTCCAAGCACTCAACTCGTAAAAAAAGAAGGCAGGTTCAATATAAAAATATCCGAAACCGACGCATTGGTTTTTACTGATGACGATTCGTTTTGTATGGTTGACGGTGTACCCATAAAAAACCAGCACAATATTTTTAAGATGAATCCTGCGAAAGTGGAAAAAATTGATGTAATCAATCAGAATTATTTTATCCAGGATTACAAATTGGGAAGGTTTTTAAATATTACTACGACTGAGGGAGATATGAGTGAATTTGACTTTGACAAGAGTCTGTTTCGCCAGTCGTTTAACGGATATGCTCCTTCGTATATTTTTAACAGCCCCGATTATTCTGTTGATTCTTTAAGAAATTCCAGAATCCCTGATTTTAGGAATCTGTTGTACTGGAATCCTGACATTACTTTTAATGAGAATAATTCAGGCAGCGTTTCTTTCTATACTTCTGATGAGTCGGCAGAATACGTGGTAGTTGTGGAAGGAATAAACAGCAATGGAGTTATTGAGCGCCGGTTAACATCTTTTACCGTGAGTGATAAATGATTAAAGTTTCTTCAGGTGCTCAGCAGCAATCTCTACCTCTTTGTACCACTCTTCGCCATATTTTCTGATTAATGGCTCTTTCAGGTATTTGTATAACGGAGTGTTTTGTGCAATACCACATGTCTTTCCCGGCTTGCATATATCAAGTTCCTGACAGTTTACTGCATCAAAACGTTTGTATTCAGTAATCCGGATAGGAAACAGATGGCATGAAACAGGTTTTCTGAATTCCAGCTTTCCTTCGAAATGGGCTTTTTCAATGGCACATTTTAATATGCCCTGCTTGTCGTAAAACGAATAAACACACTGACGGTTGTTTACCAGCGGAGTAACCAAATCGCCATCGCTATCGATTACCGAGAAGCCCTGTTTTTCAATCTCTTTTTTATGTTTTCGGGGAAGGTGTTCTTTAAAAGTGGAGTATTCACTTTCAATTATTATCGCTTCTTCATCGGTTAATGGCGCACCCGAATCGCCTTCAATGCAACACGCCCCTTTGCACTGCTGAATGTCGCAAACAAAGCGTTTTTCAAAAATATCGCGGCTTAATATGGTGCGGCCAATTTCAATCATAAGCAAACAAAGCCCCCTCTGACTCCCCCCAAGGGGGAGGATAAGAGAGTATTTCAATTATTAATATGTTGTTATAGTCCAATTGTTCTTTTCAATACCTCTTAAATTTGTCGTTCTCCTGACTCCTTCCCCCTTAGGGAAGGCCGGGATGGGGCTTTCTTTTCCCTCCCCTTTGGGGAGGTTGGGAGGGGCTTTACTTTATCAAATTCTTCCCGGTCATTTCATCCGGTACATCCAGCCCCATAATATTCATAAGGGTTGGAGCCACATCGGCCAAAATACCATTATCCAGTTCAATACCTTCTTTTTCGGTTACCAAAATACAGGGAACCGGGTTCAGGGAATGGGCTGTGTTTTCAGAACCATCCTGGTTAACGGCATTATCGGCATTACCATGGTCGGCAATAATCATTACATCATATCCACCTTCCTTTGCAGCTGTTACAACATCTTTCACACAACTATCGACAGCCTCAACTGCTTTGTAAATGGCATCGTAAACACCGGTGTGTCCTACCATATCGCCGTTTGCAAAGTTCAGGCAGATAAAGTCAGCTTCCCCGTTTTCCAGCTTTGGAACAATAGCATCGCGCACTTCTGGCGCCGACATTTCCGGTTGATGGTCGTATGTTGGCACTTTTGGTGAAGGAATCAGAATCCGGCTCTCGCCTTCAAATTCATCTTCGCGGCCACCGCTAAAAAAGAAAGTTACATGAGCATATTTCTCGGTTTCAGCAATACGTATTTGTTTCATTCCGGCCTTTTCAACCACCTCGCCCATTGTGTTTGTAACATTTTCTTTGTCGAATATTACGTTTATGCCTTTAAAATCGGCTTTGTAATTGGTCATGGTGTACCACTGCAAATCCATGGCGTGCATGTCAAACTCATGCAGGTCTTGTTGGGTAAAAGCAATGGTTGTCTGGCGTAAACGGTCGGTACGAAAATTAAAACAGATAACCACATCGCCTTCTTCAATTTTTGCCAAAGGTTCGCCGGCTTCATCCACCATTACTATTGGTTTCAGGAACTCATCGGTAACACCGTTATCGTATGATGCCTTTACAGTTGCAAGCAAATCGGTTGATTTCTCACCTTTTCCTTTTGTATATAAATCGTAAGCCAGTTTCAAACGGTCGTAATTGTTGTCGCGGTCCATTCCGTAATAGCGACCGATGATGGATGCAAATTTTGCATTTGTGCTTTCAATGGCTTTCAGGTCGTTTTCAATAAAGCCATAACCCGAACGCGGATCGGTGTCGCGGCCATCTGTCAGTCCGTGGATGAAAACATCTTCCAAATCCATGTCAGTGGCAATCTGGCAAAGTGCAACCATGTGCGAACTTAAAGCATGAACTCCTCCAGGGCCAATCAATCCAATAAGGTGAACCTTTTTATTATTCTCTTTGGCATAAGTGTAAGCTTTCTCTATTTGAGGATTTTTCCACAACGATTTATCGCGGATTGCTTTGGTGATTTTTACCATTGGCTGGTATAAAACACGTCCGGCACCAATATTCAGGTGACCTACTTCCGAGTTTCCCATCTGTCCTTCAGGTAGTCCAACATCCTCTCCACTTGCCAGCAGTTTTGAATGTGGATATTTTTCCAATAATGAATCGATAAATGGAGTTGGGGCAGTTGCAACAATATCGCTTTCCGAGCCATCGCCAATTCCCCAACCGTCGAGAATCATTAATAAAGTCTTTTTTGTATCAGCCATCGTATTATGTTTTAATTGTTTACAAATATTACGTGCAAAATTACCTTTTTTAGATTAATTTTAAATAAAAGGGGTAGATTACGGATAAGGATTTAACAAATACTTACCCAATCACGCAACCAAAGTTCCGTTAACTTCATCTTATTAAATATTAATAATACCGAACTATGAAAAGTTTAGCCTTAATCCTAATTATATTTCTTATTAGTTCTTGTACCGATGAAATAACTATTTACAGAGGAGATGGGACACAAATCAATATTTTCCTGGTTAAAGACGGGCAGTTAGACTATTACAATCCGGAAGAGACTGACCTGGAATCTCTGGAGCTGGAAGGATCTCCCTGGTTAAAGCACTCGGAAATTGAATTTTACGACTGGTCGGCCCATACTTTCTACTTAAAAAATGAAAAGACAAAAGGTAATCATGGGCAATATTTTGTACTAAAAGCAGATAAGAAACCACTTTTCATTGGTTTTTTCTATTCGATGATAATGTCATACATTCCATCTTGCCCCACAATTCTTACTGATGGATTTTTTTACCCTAAAGATCTAATTAGTCTGAATCCGTATGGTTATAGACAAAATGAAGATTTAACACCGTTAAACTCAGATTTCAGAAAAAACATAGAAAATTCGGGATTATTACGGGAAGGAATAAGCGTTGAATTAATATCATTGAAGCGGAAAAACTCTTCTACTTTGACTTATTCGTACAAAGTTACAAACCTCGACTCAGAAAAAATTTATATCCTAGATCCTAAAATGATGGGGGCTTCCCGGTTTCATTATTACACAAACGGCATTTATCTGAATAAAGGAGACAAACGTTATTATGCCGATGATTTCGAAACCACATCATCAGATAAAATAAGCTCTAACTGGTATTTCAGGCTTTCTCCTGGAAAGTCGATAACACGAACAGTTGAATTAAACGGTTATACCTCCCTGCCAACCGGAACGGTTAAAGCATCGTTTCGGTTTCCGGGAGCTTCCC
>JBDLJS010000076.1:0-20882 GCA_039714235.1 Bacteroidota bacterium
CTGCCATCAATAGCGGAAAAATTAACATTTGCCATTGGCAGGTTGCTCAACTGACCAACAATGTTATTGTCGCCAACTGTTCCGGTTATAAAATCTCCCTCGGCATAGAATTCACTGTTCATGGCAACGTTCAGGTTTTTCTGAACCTGCTCCCATGCTGTTTTATTATCGACAGGACGAAGAACGAATCCCCAGCCTCCAAAACCTTGTTCTATTTTTAACAGTAACAGGTTTTTACCTTTTTTTAGTTTTAATTTCAGGTATTCATCGTCGACATTTACAGTGCGGGGTTTATGGACTTTTAGTATCATCTCGCCGTTAAACCATCCTTTTATTCCGTCGTTTGAGCCAACTCCCAGGATTTTTTCCTGTTCTTTGTCGCTTTCAATCCAAATGGCAGCATAACAAACCACGGCATCATTGGGGGTGAATACTTTTTTCAGGTCTATTTTGTCGCTTTCTGAATGATAATTTATCCATTCCAGCTTTTCTCCAGACATGTACTCTACACTTTGTCCGATAGATGGTTTAACACTGGTTTCCCCACCGATGGTTGTGAGATAATCTTTTTTGAAACCAAGACAGGTTTCTTCGAGATGGAAATAGTCAGTTACTCCTTCGGGCAGCGGGTTAGGGAAGGGGCCAATTAGCATAAAGTCGTGCAGGAACTCTCCCGTGGTAAATTCATCAGCCTGATATACAATTTGTTGTTTCTCTTTAGTTTCACTCAATTGAGCCAGTATATTTCCTGCAAAAAAGAGAAAGATTAATGTTGTTAATATTTTATTCATTTAATGTTTTTCTGGTGCATGTTATAAAATAGTCGATTCGCATTATTAATTGTTATCTGTAAAAAGTACACATCCCGGGATTGCCTGATATTCTATATCGTCAGACTTGTAATAGACTGAAAGAGTGCTGGTGCCACCGCTTTGGAAATACTCAACACTTATTAAATGTCGTCCTTTGTTAAGATGAATTTTACCACTAACCTGCTTTACTGAGTGCAATCCATCGTTATTCACAACCAGTTTATTATCGATATATAGTTTACTGCCATCGTTTGATGAAGTAAAAAAATAGTATTCCCCGGCTTTATCTATTTGGATGTATGAGTCGTATTTTAGAACGTAATAATGTTTTGGTACATCAATTTCATTTAACTCAAAATTATATGCTTTACCTTTGGAAAAAGCTTTCATTTTTGTGAGATCAGGAAGTCTAATAAAGTCTCCCTTATAGAGTTTCCAATTAATACCATTTTTATTGAGATCGATAAAATCATAATACACTTTTGTAACGGAACTTGGCTTACTCCCTTCCTTAAATGCCTTAGCTTTTAGCAGGTAAGAATTAGATATATTAAAGGGCTTATTATACACTTTAGAATTTTCATCAGGTTCGCTGCCATCTGTTGTATATCTGATAAGTGCCTCTTCATCTCCACAGTCAATTTTAACTTCAATCTTTTCCCCTACTATTAATGTTGTATCTACTGGAGTAATTTTAGGTGTGGAAGTGTATGGTTTAGTTTTGCGCGTCTTAATTCTTTCTGATAAAAATGAATACGCACCAGATTCCACGTTAAAAACAGCCCGGTTATTTTCCCATTTTACAAAAGACACACCATCAGAATTTGATGCTATTTTACCTCCTTCAAAAACCTTTTCTTTTTCTATAGCCGGAACATAAATTGTTGCTGAAGTATTAGCCGGAACAGTAACATTCCAATTGAATCTGTCTTCTGTCAGTTTCCAGCTACTTTCTATCTTTCCATAAATTGAATTATAACTGGCATCAACATAGCTTAAATCTCCCACAACATTGGGTTTCATAATAATATGCTTAAATCCCGGATTTTCGGGATCAGCTTTTATTCCGGCAAGGTTCTCGTAATACCAAATTATCAAATCGCCTAAAAGCATAACATGGTTTCCCGAATTCATACCCGGGTCGGCTGTGTTGCCGTTCCATAGTTCCCAAATTGTTGTTGCTCCGTTTTCTATCATGTAACCCCATCCCGGATATGTATTTTGTGTTGCAAGAGCATAGGCAATATCGACATGGCCATTATCGGATAAAGTACGCATTAACCACTGTCCTCCAATAAGTCCATTCCCAATGTGACTGTCGTTTTCTCCCAGTATTTTTTGAAGAAGATTATCAATAATTTTACTTTTATACCCACCTGGGACAAGATTAAACGAAAGGGCCAGAATATTGGCCGTAACCGTATTGTTGCTATAAGTTATCAGATTCTTATCCAGAAATTTTTCATTGAAAGCAATTCTCATCTTTTCTGAAGTTCCGGCATAAATCTTTGCGTCGTTTTCTTTGTGGAGCAAACGAGCGAACTTTTCCATAAGTTTTAATTCATAATAAAAATATGCAGCGGCTATAAATTCCGAACTTGTGGTTTTTATAGGTGCATTTGCATAAATAGCTTCTAGCGTTTGAGGTGGGGTACACCAATCGCCATAGGTATCTTTTGTCATAAGCCCATCGGTTAAAAACTGATTCATGTGATTAATCCATTTTTGCATATAGGGATAATGAGTTTCGATGGTTTTAAGGTCGCCATACTGATTGTAAAGCATTTCTGAAGCAAAAAGGTAAGTTCCAGGCCAGGTGGCATTATCGTTATAGTATGGCCAATACGAAGGTGCTACATCCGGGATACTGCCACTTTCAAGTTGAGAATCTTTTATATCGACAAGCCATTTGTTGTAAATATTAGACACATCAAAAATAAAACTCTCACCAATGCATTCATTAGACCTGTCACCAAGCCATCCTTGTCTTTCATCCCTTTGTGGACAGTCGGTTGGAATACTTCGGTAATTCCCTCGTATTCCCCAGTAGGCATTTTTATAAATACTGTTTATCAAATCGTTTGAACAGTTAAACGACCCCGATATATCTAAAGCGTCGTGTACAACTTTTCCCTTAATTGATGACAAATTGGGCACACCGGGATAACCTTTCATCTCAACATACCGGAAACCGTGGTAGGTAAATTTTGGTTCCCAGTTTTCTGTTACTCCTCCCTTCAAAATATATGTATCAGTAACTTCTGCTCCTCGTATGTTGTCAAGGAAAAGACTGCCATCGTCATTAATGAGCTCGGCAAATCTTAATGTTACTTTATCACCTTTGTTCCCTTTTACAAAAAGTTCAACCCATCCAACCATGTTTTGTCCCAAATCGTAAATAAAAACTCCCGGGTCAACTTCATTTACTGAAACCGGATTTATTTCTTCCATAATTTTTATGGGCTCATTTGGTTGAGAAACCAGTAGTTCTCCGGGTTTATCTACCAGTTCGGCATTTGCCCATCCGGTGTCGTCAAAGTTGACTTCGTTCCAGCCGTTCAATTCCAGTCTTGCATCATAATACTCGCCGTCGTATTCGTTATTTTTCCGTATAGGGCCGTTTGTGGTAAGTCTCCACGATTCATCTGTAATTATTCTGTCTGAAGTTCCATCTTCGTATTTAATTTCTAACTGGCAAATTACTTTAGGAAATCCATAAGTTCTTGTTGGTGCCGGTTCGTTTACTCTTGGGGCAAAATAGCGTCCGTTACCAAGTATTACACCAATTGCATTGCAATTTGTTTTTAAATTTTTGGTAACATCAAATGTCATATAAAAAGATCGTTTATTATATTCGGTTAGGCCGGGGGCAAGTACCTGACAGCCGATTTTCTCTCCGTTAATATACAATTCGAACAAACCCAATCCTGAAATAAATGCTGTTGCGGATTTAATTTTCTTTTCAACGTCAAATTCATGCCTAAGCATTCTGGCAGAGAGTTTTGTATGTACATCTTCAGGATGGTCATCGCCAATAGCTCTGTCTAAACCAATCCATTTTGCTTTCCAATCCGTTTTTTTCATAAGCCCGGTTGTCCAGAAAGCGATTTCACTCGTAATTTCTATATCGTTTTCGTTCCAAACTGTAACCTTCCAGAAATATTTGGCATTACTTTCCAATCCTTTACCTTCGTAAGAAATATGAATCGACTTATCTGAATATACTTTTTTACTGTCCCAAATATCGCCTGATCCTTTATTGCAGTTATCTAAACCTGATGATACTATTATTCTGTATGCAGTTTGCTTAGCACCTCTTGTATCTGAACTCAAATTCCAGCTGAACCGTGGTTTGTCGATGTCAATTCCAACAGGATTATTTTTGTATTCACATCTTAAATTCTCAATCTTAAGATGTTCAGTTGAACAACTATTTGCTAACCAGCTTAAGAGAATAATAATGATAATATGGTTTTTCATAACTTGAAAATCAATATTTTAATTTTGTTGATTATGATATAACTGTGAACCTCTAATTTCTCTTTTCGAAAATTGTGAACCAGCCCAGCTTACCTTCAAATCCTTACCGCCTCCACACTGCATATATTTCACTTTTATTTTGTGAAAGCCGGCCTTTAAAGCAACTTGTCCAACTTCTTCAATTGCACCATGGTTGCCATCGTTTTCAATCACCTCAATATCATTGATAAAGAGTTTGCTGCCGTCGTTCGATTGCAAATAAAAAGTATAAATATCGGTGACCGAAACTTTTATATAACCTTTGAAAATATATCCGAAGTATTTATCACGTTTTGCACTTTTTATGGTGAAATTATCGATTAGTCCGGTTTTTAAAGGCTGTTCCTTTTCCAGGTCGTCAGTTGTTACAAAAAAGTGTTCGAAATAGTTGTAGCTCAGGCCGTTTGTAAGTTGATTAATACGTGCAGGTTTAGAATAATCAGCTTTTGTTAAACGATACTCCACAATTGTGCTGTTTTCCAAGTCTTCTTTCGATGCAAAAAATTTAAGCACTGTCGATTCGCTAATTTCTATATTACCGGTATATGTTTCCGAATCAACATCAGGCTCGCTGCCATCGAGTGTGTAATAGATTTTTGCACCTTTGGTGTCGCATGCCAGTTCAACATTAGTGAATTGTTTAAACAGAATATCACCCGATTTTATATAAGGATTTGCAACAACATTATTGCCATTAACAGAGTAGGGGCGGTCCTCTTTTTTGTTGCTCCGGTTCTTGTTTGGTTCAGGCCCCATTTCAAAAATCAGTTGACCACCGTTCACTATATCAGAGTGTTTTATGTACGATTTATTATATTCTTTCCTGTTCAGTCTGGCTGATTGAATATAAATGTTTTTACTGTCAAGGTTTTTGGCTTCAATAATAAATTTATTCCCATTCTCAAGGTTAATGGTAGCTTTGGGGAACAGGGGAGTACCAATAATATAGATATCCTGTCCCGGTGTTACAGGATAAAACCCAAGCGAACTTAAAATATACCATGCTGACATTTGCCCGCAATCTTCGTTGCCTGCCAAACCATCGGGAGAATTTGAGTAGAGCTTGGTTAGAATTTGGTTTACATATTTTTGTGTTTTCCATGGTTGCCCAACGTAACTATATAAATAAGGCAGGTGGTGGCTTGGTTCGTTGCCATGCCAGTACTGACCAATAGAGCCGCTTTGATCTTTTTCTGTCGTCAAAGTAAAAAGATTATCGAGCCATTTCCCAAATTTCTCATCTCCACCCATTAATTTAATCAGTCCATCCACATCGTGCGGAGCGTACAAATATTGGTAGGCATTTCCTTCAGAATAAGCAGAATTTATCAATGGATTGAATGGTTTAAGCCAATTTCTTTCACTGTCTTTTCCCCTGAAAAAGTTGGTTTCTCTGTCGAACAGATTTTTATAATAGTGTGCCCTGTTGTGGTATGTGTTATAATCATCCTCGTTGCCGATTCTTTTTGCAAACTGCGCGATACACCAATCGTCATAACAGTATTCAAGTGTTTTCGAAACCGACTCGCCTTCTCTGTCGAATGGAATGTATCCAGGTTTCTTGTAATATTTAAGGCCCAGCCTGTCCAATCCGGCAATTTCTTTCATTGCGTTTAAAGCATTCGAAGTATTAAAACCATCAAGCCCTTTTATGTAGGCATCGGTAATAACTGAAACAGCATGGTAGCCAAGCATATCGTCGGTGTAATTGCCGGCAAGAGGCCACATTGGCAATCTGCCGCCATTATCATGTTTAGCCAAAAGCGATTTAATAAAATCCCTGTTTTTTTCCTGTTGAATGATATTAAAAAGCGGATGCAAAGCACGATAGGTGTCCCATAACGAAAAAACAGTAAAGTTTGTAAAACCTTCAGCTTTGTGAATTTCTCCGTCTATTCCACGATACCGGTTATCTACATCATGAAAAATATCAGGGCTTAAAAACGAATGGTACATTGATGTATAAAAGATGGTTTGCTGTTCTTTTGTGCCACCTTCAATTTTAATTTTTGAAAGTTCCTTATTCCATTTATGCCGTGTTTGTTTTCTAATTGATACGAAATTCCAGTCCGGTATTTCTGCTTCGAGATTTTTCCGGGCCCCTTCAAAGCTGACAGCAGAAATTCCAACTTTAACCTTCAGTTCTTTTTTATCTCCAAAATTTAGGATGGCCTTTAGATAGTTGGAACTGGCACTGTCGGCTTCTGCGAAATTATCTTTTCGGGTTACAATTTTTAAGCTTGTTACAGGTTCAGAAAAATGTGCAGCAAAATAAACGTACTGGTTATACGCCCATCCGTGTGAACGACGCAGGCCTTCAATTTCAAAATCGTTTACTTTTTTTATAACTAATTCTTCTGCTCCTCCAGGATGAAATAAGTCGATAAAAACACTTGCGTCCCCGTTTTCGGGAAAGGTATATTTATGAAATCCACATCGTTCGGTTGCCGTTAGCTCTGCTCTTATATTATTACTAAATAAAACTGAATAATACCCCGGTTCGGCTACTTCATTTTCATGTTTATAAGAAAATCCATCTCCTTTTAACAGTCTGGTTTTATCGTCGGAAGAAGAAAGTGGCATAAATAAAATATCGCGGTATTCAGGCTCGCCAACACCGCTAAGATGTGTATGTGTAAAACCTAAAATGGTTGTATCTGGGTAATAATATCCACCACACGATTCCTGCCCTTCGCTTCTGGTGTCAGGACTCAACTGAACACCTCCGAACGGCGTGCTTGCTCCCGGATAAGTATGTCCATCGCCTGCGGTGCCAATAAAAACATTAACTTTTGAAGTGTAATCTAAATTCTTGTTAGTACAGGAACTAAAAAGAAAAACTATGATAACAAAGAATAATATATGAATTCTTAAATTCATTATTTGGTTAATTGAAAAAACTAAATATAACAACGAACAAAGCTCACTGGAGCAAATTGGTTCCTATTACTATCCTTTATAAACTTGAATGAATGATTATTTGGCTGGTTTTCCTTTGAAAACTTTTAAAACTAAAAAACCAACAAGGAAAATAACCATGGTTCCAACTACAATAGTGAGGTTGCTGTGTAACGGACTTCTGAATCTTAACAGGTTTCCTTCGGTGAAATAAAGTGGTGATAAACTCATCCAAATAATTACAATCACACCAATAATTACACCAACAGCAACATCAATATTTCTAACTTTTTTAGACATAATGGCCAAAAGAAATAATCCAAGCATACCACCACTAAAAATGGAAGCCAATGACCACCATGCATCTAATACACTTTCTACACCAATCAAAGATAAAGCAATACTAACACCCAAAGCACCAAAGATTATGGATGAGGTGTATAATACTCTCATCGACGATTTTTCATCGGCATTTTTGTTGAAATATTTTTTGTAATAATCGGATAATACAATGGTGGCAGTACTGTTTAAACTGGTTGAAACAGTACTCATCCCGGCAGCAAAAATAGCTGCAATCAGTAAACCGGTGATGCCTGTAGGTAATGCATTTACAATAAAAAATGGAAATATTTTATCTCCGGCCCCCTCTACTTTTAATTCTGCCGGCAACAACTCAGGTTGAGCCGTGTAATAAGAGTATAGTGCTGTCCCAATGTAGAAAAACACGAGAGAAACAGGCAGGTACAACAAAGAACCAAAAAGAGTTGACGACTTGGCACTTTTATCTGAAGAAGTGGTCATATAGCGTTGTACAAAGTTTTGGTCGATACCAAAGTTTTGAAGATTAATAAACAAACTGTAAATGAGTACAACCCAAAAAGTGGATTCTGATAAACTTGCTCCAAAACTACCCAGACTAAATTTATTATTAGCGGCAGCAATTTCAAAAACCTGTACAGGGCCCTCCGGCATATTAAAGGTTAAAATTGCAGCACTAACCAAAGCACCGACAATTAGAACAATTGCCTGAATGGCATCTGTCCATATTACAGCCTGAATTCCGCCCAGCATTGAATAAACAGTAACTGCAATACCCGTAACAATAATAATGGTTTTAATATTCCATCCGAATAAAGCATTGAGTGGGAGCGCCAGCAACAGTAAAATTGCCCCGGTACGCATTAGCTGTGTGAGCAAATAGCAGATTGAAGCATATATACGGGCCCAGGGGCCAAAACGGACTTCAAGGAAATTGTATGCTGAGATACTTCCAAGCCCCCGGTACAACGGAACAAAAAATTTAATTGCCAATATTGAAGCAATAGGAATTGCAAAACTAAATACCAGCGCGTTCCAGTTTGCCATATACGCTTTTCCTGGTAATGCCAAAAAACTTATACTGCTAACAAATGTGGCGAAAATTGACATTCCAACTACCCAGGCAGGCAATTTCCCTCCTCCTGAAGTAAATTGGTCGGATGTTTTATTTCTGAAGTAAAAACTGGCGCCAAATATAACATTACCCAATGTTATTATTATAAAAACGACTACGTCGAAAACTGGCAAGTTCATAAAATTCCTTCTCTTTTTAAATCTTCAACATACTTATTTACAGTTTCTCTCTCTTCTCCTTCGAACTCACGAAGCGGGAGTGCCATGTACCCGTTGCATATTCCCATAACCGACAAAGCACATTTTGTTCCTTTGGTTATTCTCATTGGCGAATCGCCAATTTTGTATATAGTATTGTACAATTGTATAACATTATGTCGTAACTTATCAATTTTGTCCAGATCTTTATTAACCGATGCATTGTACAAGTCGACAAACAAACGCGGAGCAATATTGGCTCCTCCTGCAACGGCACCGTCACCGCCATTCATAATCATATCGGGTAAGTACAACTCTGTTCCGGCTAAAATAGCAAAGTCTGACGAATCTTTGAACTCTTCGATTAATGAATATAAATACGACATATCGCCCGAACTGTCCTTTATGCCGATAACTCCCAATTCTTTTGCCTTTTTAACAGTTTCAACTGTCATGTGTAATTTTGTGCAACTGGGCATATTATACAAAACAACAGGAAGTTTAATTTCTGAAACTACATGTCTGAGATATTCTACCATTTCGTTTTGTGAGATAGGCATGTAATAAGGAGGCGCCACAACAACAGCGTCTGCCCCGGCATTATGTGCAAAATCGGCAATATCAAGCGTACCGTTGAACGATGTATCTGTTATTCCAACAAGCACAGGAACTCTGTTGTTTGTAAACTCACAGGCTTTTATAATCAATTCTTTCCGAAGTTTATAGCTTAAACTTGTGGCCTCACCGTTGGTTCCCAATAAAAACAAACCATGAACACCTCCATCTATTAAATGGTTAACCAGGTTTTTTAACCCGATAACATCAAGTTCGTCGTTGTTAAGAAGTGGTGTTACTACCGGAGGGATGATTCCCTTTAAAATATGTTTCATACGTTTATAAATTATTTTACGTATTAAATATTAAAACCTGGTTAGTAAGTTATTTACAAAATAACAACATCAAAAAAAGAAGTGCTTCTTATATTTTATTAAATTCACATGATTTTTTAACCATATTACAAATTTGCTATTATAAATCTTTGTTAATTAGTTAATATTTATGGAATTTGTTTACGAAAAAATATTTGTGCCTCAAAAACACTCTTTTATCTCGAGAAAACTGCAGATGGGGGATGGTTCTGAAAAAATCCACTCACACAAAAATTTCGAGTTAAATTTTGTTGTTTCCGGTTCAGGAAGGCGAATTATCGGAAATCATATTTCAAGCTACGAACCCGGTGATTTGGTACTGATAGGTCCTGATATCCCGCATAACTGGCAGGTTTTAGAAACTGAAAATGATGCTGCCCCGTCGTGCATCGTAACCCATTTTTACGAAAATATAATCAGTTCCGATTTTTTTAATATACCTGAATTAGATGAGGTTAAGCAATTACTAAACAAAGCAAATAAAGGCATTCATTTTAAAGGTAAATATGTAAAAAAAATAGCCACCAAACTAGAGCGAATGGTTCAACTCAAGGGGCTGGAAGCATATATTGAATTATTAAAGGTTTTTAACCATTTGTTGCAAATTGATAATAATGAATACCTCTCGGTAACATCCTACAATACAATAACTTTCGATAAGGACAGAGATAGAATCAACCATGTATACGAATATGTTTTTCAGAATATCCAGGAAGGAATTTCATTGGAAGATGCAGCTGAAGTTGTAAATATGGCACCAGGCTCGTTTTGCCGGTATTTCAAGAAAAAGACAAAACTTCCGTTTATGCAATATGTTAAAAATGTTCGTATTGGTATGGCTGCAAAAATGCTGGCCGAAACCGACAAACAAATAACACAAATTTGCTATGAAAGTGGTTATAATAATCTGGCTAATTTTAATCACTACTTTAAAAAGATTATGGAAAAAACCCCGACGGAATACCGCCGGAATTTCAAATGATTTTGTATTTCCTTCACTAATATTGGTTTGATTCGTCTGGGAAGTGAAGAAAATTAACCATAATTTACTCGTTGTAAGTTAAAGTTGAATAAAGTTGTTAATATTTAATGTTTAAAAGGCAAAATGTATGCGGTGTTTAACGATGAATTCATACAATTTTGTAATGAGTTAAGTTATTGTATATAAATAATCATTTTTAATATTTATGAAAAGTGTAAAAATACAACATCTGATGCCTGTTTTATTGGCATTCTTTGTCATGAGTTTTGCCGACTTGGTAGGAACCGGTGTAGATGAGTTAAAACAAAGTGCAGAAACTCCACGTTACATATTGCAACTAATACCATTTGTCGCTTTCATCTGGTATTTTTTGTTATCAGTGCCGGTTGGCATTTGGCAGGACAAAGCCGGGAAAAAGAAAGTTTTAAATGTTGGAATATTAATAACTGCATTTGGCCTTTTAGTACCTGTGTTTGGTAATACTCTTACTGTAATTCTTATTGCTTTTGCTTTTTTAGGAATCGGGAATACGATAATCCAGGTATCGGCAAATCCGCTTTTGGTCGATATCGTTCCTAAAAATCGTTCTTCAAGCTACCTGAGTTTTTCGCAATTTATTAAATCACTTGGCTCAATGAGCGGGCCATTTGTGGCTGCTGTAATCGGCCCTAAACTGGCTGTTTTGTTTGGCGATAATACAGTTGAAGGTCAGTGGCGTTACGGATTGTATCTTTTCGGCCTGATTGCCATAATTTCGTGGGCATGGCTGGCATCTACCAAAGTTGACGAAACTAAACCGAATGAAAAAACAGCATCATTTTCATCGTGTTTTAAGCTATTGAGCAATAAATATATTTTAATGATGGTGATGGGAATTTTCCTGGTAGTTGGAATTGATGTTGCAATGAACTCCAATATTGGCAACTTTCTTGAACTGAAAATAGGTATTAGTGCAGAGGCTGCAAAGTATGGTAAGGCTATGTACTTTTTTGCCAAAATGATAGGCACTTTCATCGGAGCCATTCTACTGACTAAACTTTCATCAAAAGGTTTCTTAACCGGCTCATCCGTTTTAGCCATAATATCGCTTATTGCACTCGCCTTTACACCGGGTGCGGTTGCTGCGTGGGTTATTATTTTTATTGTAAGTTTAGGAATTTCAAATATTTTCCCGCTTATTTTCTCAATTACCGTGGGTAAAATGCCGGATAGGGCAAACGAAATTTCAGGATTAATGATGATGGCCATCAGTGGCGGAGCTATTATTCCTTTCGCAGTTGGTTATGCCATGGACATTTGGCTTCCGGCAGGAATATTAGTATTGGTAGCAAGCGCAGTGTATTTACTGGTTATTGGCATTTCTACCCAATCAAAATAGAATAAATTCGTTATGAAGATAAGCTAAGTGAACTGCAATTTAATAAAACAATAAAATGGAATACAATGGTCGCTATAAAATTTTCGATCCCAGCCAGATAAAAACTTATCCGGTAAGTGAGCGCACAAACAAGGTTAATCTCAGCGATTTAATGAAGCCCGGGGCTGTTGATGGTATGTCTTTTAATGTTGAAACTGAAACAGAAGAACGTATATTCCAGCTTGCAGAACAAATTGTTGAAACACGCAAAAAAGGATATCCTGTAATACTTTTTACAGGTGCACATTTAATAAAAAATGGTTTAGGTCTTCTAATTTCCGATCTTGTTGAACGCGATATGTTCACTATGGTTTCAGGTAATGGAGCCACATCAATCCACGATTTTGAATTGGGATTATTTGGCGAAACCAGCGAATATGTACCGCAGGCACTCGAAAAAGGGCAGTTTGGAATGGCTTTCGAGTTTAATTATATAAATGCAGCCCTGATTGTTGGTAATAAATATAAACTTGGATATGGCGAGTCGGTAGGTAGGATGATGCATGATGAGTCGTTCAGAAATGAAGTAGCAGAAACATTGGGTATTATTGCTGACAAAATAAATTTCAAATACATAGATGTGAGTTTGCAATCGGTTTGTTACAAGAAAAAGATACCATTTACAGTTCACGTAGGTATTGGTACAGATGTTTTAGACCAGCACCGTTTTTTCGATGGTTGTGCCAAAGGAGGTTGTTCGGGCAGAGATTTTCTGATTTATACCAGCGAAATAGCGAAACTTACAAAAGGAGGTGTTATTTTAAACATAGGCAGTGCAGTTACCGGACCGGAGGTATTTTTAAAAGCCGCATCAATGGTGGGAAACACCGGGCATGTGCCTGAAAATATTGTCACTGCAAATTTCGATATTCGACCATACAATCCAGCCGATATTACCAACGACAATACGGTTGGCTACTATTTCCGCGACCAAAAAAGTATTGTAGCCAGAGTGCCCGAAGCATACCACGGCAATGGCTATTATATTGGAGGAAATCAGAAACAAACTATTCCTGTATTGTATAAAAAGTTAATCGAACTTTCTAATTAAAAACTATGGATAATAATATTATCAAAGAAATACTTGAAAAGATTCAGGATGTAAGAATTGCAATTTACGGCGATTTTTGTTTAGATGCCTATTGGATTATGGATCCTGCAGGCTCTGAAATTTCGGTTGAAACCGGATTGCAGGCCGAATCGGTTGCTGTTCAGAAATACTCGCCTGGAGGGGCAGGTAACGTGTTTGCCAATGTAGCTGCCTTAAAACCCAAACTATTAAAAGCAATTGGCGTTATCGGCAACGATATTCACGGTCGTGAATTAACCCGGCAGATTCAACAACTTGGCGGCGACACAAGCGGTTTTATTATTCAAGAAGAGAATTTTGAAACATACACATACACAAAAAGGATATTAGAAGGTAATGAGCAGCCACGTATCGATTTTGGTTTGCTTAATAAGCGTACCGTTGAAACCGATAACAAAATTGTAAAAAATATTCGCCAGGCACTTGAAAATTACGATGTGCTGATTTTTAACCAACAGGTTGAAGGAAGTTTAACCAACAGCAGTTTTATCGAAGGTGTAAACCAGCTTTTCGAAGAGTTTGACGATAAAATTGTAATACTCGATTCAAGACATTATAACAATAAGTTTAAAAATATCTGCCGGAAAATAAATGAAGTAGAAGCAGGTGTACTTTTAGGAAAAGAACTTAAGCCCCGCGATTTTATCCCGTTTTCAGACATAAAAAAATATGGCACAGAAATTTATAACCAATACCATAAACCTGTTTTTGTTTCGTGTGGCTCACGTGGGATTTTAACATTCGACAATGAGGGTGTAAGCGAGGTTCCCGGATTACAGATATTAAAAAGGATTGACACCGTTGGTGCAGGAGATACAACTATCAGCGCACTTGCCCTGTGTCTTGCAGCAGGTATTAAACCTGCCGACGCCGCTGTATTTGCCAATTTTGCTTCCGGAGTTACAATTCAGAAACTATATACAACAGGGACTGCTTCCGGCGATGAAATTCTTGAGATTAGCAAAGATGCAGATTATAACTATCGTCCTGAACTTGCAGAAGATATTCGTCAGGCTGAGTTTATCCCTGAAACAGAATTTGAAATATGCAACAAGGCGATGTTATCAAATCTTGGTAATATTAAACATGCTATTTTCGACCACGACGGCACCATTAGCACCTTACGCCAGGGGTGGGAAAAAATTATGGAGCCGGTTATGATTAAGGCTATACTGGGCGAAAAGTTTAATACCGCTGATAAAGCTCTTTACGATAACGTTAGAAAACGTGTACTTAACTTTATAGATGTATCAACCGGAATTCAGACCATCGTGCAAATGGAGGGACTGGTTCAATTGGTAGATGAATTTGATATTGTACCAAAAGATAAAATACTCGATAAGTTTGCCTATAAAGAAATTTATAACGATGCTTTAATGGTGATGGTAAATAAAAGGATTGAGAAACTCAAAAAAGGTGAATTGTCGATTGAGGATTACGCCGTTAAAGGGGCTGTTGATTTCCTAAAGGCCCTGAAAGCAAAAGGTGTTAAACTTTATCTTGCCAGTGGTACGGATAAAGAAGATGTAATAAATGAAGCAAAGGTAATGAGATATGTCGGTTTGTTTGAAGGCGAAATTCATGGTGCAGTGGGCGACATAAATAAGTATTCTAAAAAGATGGTTATAGAAAAGATAATCAGCGAAAACAAATTGAAAGGAAATGAACTGATGGTAACTGGCGACGGCCCGGTAGAAATTAAAGAATGCCATAAGGTTAAGGGAATTGCAATTGGTATTGCCAGCGACGAAATAAGAAGATACGGACTGAATGAAGAAAAAAGAACCAGGCTGATTAAAGCCGGGGCAGATATTGTAATAAACGATTTTTCTCAGGCAGCTGCATTAACTAAAATATTGTTTAACGAGTAAGGTATGGACACAAAATCAATATTAAAAAATTTCTTTGACCGGTATCCATTGTTGCATTCATGCGAAAACGATATTCAGGATGCAATAAGCCTGCTGATTGATTGTTTTGAAAAAAAGGGTCAGCTATTAATCTGTGGCAATGGAGGGAGTAGTTCAGATGCAGAACATATTGTTGGCGAACTGATGAAAAGTTTTTCCCAAAAACGCCCGGTAGACAAAGATTTAGTTGAAGAGCTTGAAAAAATTGAGCGGGAAAGGGGAGGCTATCTTGCGGATAAACTTGATAGAGCACTCCCTGCTATATCATTAAGTGCACATTCGGGTTTAAATACAGCAGTTTCGAACGATATTGGCGGTGACTTGATTTTTGCCCAGCAAGTTATGGGGTATGGCAGAAAAAACGATGTGTTACTGGCTATATCCACATCCGGGAATTCACAAAATATTATCGACGCTGCAATAGTCGCCAAAGCAAAAGGATTAAAAGTTATAGGACTGACAGGACAAACAGGAGGAAGATTAAAGCAATTTTGCGATGAAATAATTTGTGTTCCGGCTACAAAAACACCAATTGTTCAGGAATATCATTTGCCGGTTTACCACACCATCTGCCAGATTTTGGAACATCACTTTTTTTTATAAAATGAATCAGATAGTTAAAAGACAAAACAATCTTTTTATTTTGTTAACCACTATTTTATTGATTTTAAGTAGCTGTAATCAACCAGCCTCAAATAAAAACTCAGGTTATATTCCGATGAAAGAGAGACAAATAACATTTTCTGAAAAAAATCACGCGTTGGATAACAACGACAACTTCTCGCCAGACGATAAATTTTTGTGTTACGACACACGCGGCACGGTATATAACGATAATCTGGCCAACTGCAAATCAATCGAAAAGGTTGAAATAAAAACAGGCGTTGAAACCGTTATCTGGAAGCCTGAATCAATAACCGGCGAATATGCAGCTCCGGGAGTTGCAGCTGTATCGTACCATCCGTTCGAAAATAAAGTGGTTTTCATACACGGTCCCTTTCTTGATGAAGTGGAGGAACGTGGATATTACGGCATCAGAAACCGCACCGGAGTTGAGGTTAGTGCCGACGGGAAACAGAAAATGATAAAAGTTGATATGCGCGATATTTCAACCGAGAGGCCAACAACACCGGGTGCCCAAAGGGGAGGAACACACCGCCACGAATATTCACGAAACGGGAAACGAATAGGGTTTACTTACGACGATTTTCTGAACGAAGATTACGACCGGACAATTGGGTATGTGGAACCCAGCAATGCAGCCCCTGAAGGTTATACGCACTATTTTGCTGTATTATTAAAACCTGCAAAAAAAGAAGAATCAAAGCCCGGTGAGATTGAAAAAGCTTATGGCGATTCGTGGGTCGATGCAGAAGGAACCAGGCGGGCTTTTATTGGAAAAGTAAGGGCAGACAACGGGGTAGATTATGAAACTGATTTGTTTGTGGCAGAAATACCGGATTCGGTTGATATCACCTCTGCATTTTCAGAATATTACAGTGATTATCCCACACCCCCGAAAGATATTATAATCCGTAGGCTAACGTACGACAAACAAGCTGATGGCATTGCGCGAAGTTCTCTTAACGGCAAACAAATCGCTTTCTTCGCACCCGATACAAAAGGGATAAAACAGGTATTCATAATTCCTGTTGTCGGTTCGGATATTTTATCAGATAAATCTGACTACACAAAGCAAGTTACCAGTTTTGAAAGTGATGCTGCTTACATACGATGGCACCCTTCAAACAATTGGATTTTTTCAATTACAAAAGGTAATGTGGCTGCAACCTACGTTGGGAAAGGAGAAAAATTTGGCAATACCGTTTTCCTGACAAATGACAATAAAGACAGGAAACAACTGGTAATTTCACATTCGGGCGAACAAATAGCCTATGGAATTGATTTGTTTAACAGAGAAGAAGACAAAAAATTCACCCAAATTTTTGTGATGGGAGTTGACATGAAAAAATTGATTGAAGAATTGTAAACGATTTGAAAATGAAAAAATGGTTATTAAGAATACTGGCTGTAATTGTTATCCTCATACTGGCTGTTATCATATTTGTTTACAGCAATATAAGAGACCGCCATCCGGGATATAATGTTGATATTAACATACCTTCACCAAGTTCGGTTTCTGTATTCAAAGCAGGTTTTGCTGCCCTGCCCATAACACCTGAAATTGTTGACACCTGGAATGATGTAAACAACGATGCCCGCTATAAAGAAAAAGATGGCGATACTTACAACGACAACAATGACAATGGTAAATTCGATGCTTTCTGGATCGCCGGATTTCATTCCAACCGGCCAGCCAATGGAGTGCATGACGATGTTTGGGCTCGTGTTGCAGTTTTCGACGACGGCAACTCCCGAATCGCACTGGTGTCGCTTGATGCCATTGGTTTTATGCACGACGATGTTGTTGATGTGAGGGAGCGAATTCCGGAAAATACAGATTTAGACTATGTTTTAATTGCAAGTACTCATACACACGAAAGCTACGACCTGATGGGGATATGGGGGCAGCCACCATTAAAAAGCGGAGTTGATCCTGAAATGATGGATTACGTAAAAACACAAACCGTTCAGGCTATTGAAACAGCGGTCATAAATTTGCGACCAGCAAAACTGGCTTTTGCTCAGGATTTAACAGGTGCTGCTCACTTGGTTAAAGATACCCGCGAGCCCATTGTAAAAGATGATGGACTAAGGTTAATTCAGGCAATTGATACAAAAGCAGACTCTACGCTTGGTGTTGTGGTTGGTTGGGCAAACCACCCTGAGACCTTGTGGTCGAAAAATTTAATGATTAGCTCTGACTTTCCGCATTATCTGCGCGAAGGAATTGAAAAAGGACTTTTCAAAGGAGATAGTTTGTATATGGATGGAGTAGGAGGAACAGCCCTGTTTTTTAATGGAGCAATTGGCGGATTAATGTGTCCACATAGTTCATTGCCCGTTAAAGATCCTTTTAAAGATACTTCATATATTGAACCGTCGTTTGACAAAACACACGCTGTAGGTTACCAGGTTGCATCTCTTGCTCTCGATGCCATTGCAAATCCCGATACAGTTGTTGAAAGTGCTGCCATGGCTCTTAAGGCAAAAACAATGCACCTTCCTTTAGACAATAAAGTGTTTACACTGGCAGCCTCAATTGGTATTTTAAATAAAGGCATGGTAAAATGGAACAAAATCAGGTCCGAGGTTGCTGTATTTACAATCGGCCCGGCAAGTTTTATTAGTCTCCCCGGCGAAATATATCCTGAAATTGTTAACGGGGGCATCACTGATGCCGACGGCCGTGATTATTTAGTCGAACCTGTTGAAATACCACCTTTGAGAGAATTAATGCCTGGAAAATATAAATTCGTAATCGGGTTGGCCAACGATGAAATAGGATATATTATTCCAAAAAGCGAATGGGATGCTGCGCCTCCTTTTATGTTCGATCCAACCGGGCCATATGGAGAGGAAAATTCGCTTGGTCCTGAAACGGCACCAATCATTTATAAAGAAATGTATAACTTGCTTGGAAAAGATGGCTTTTAGAATGGTTAGAATTTTATTAGTAATATCCGTTTTGTTAGTCCACCCAATCTATACCTTTAGTCAAAAAAACAAACCTCCCAAACCGCCAAATGGATACTGGTGCCAAACAACCTTAAAAATGGCCTATGCTTTGGGAACTTTAAAATTGATTGACACGGAACCTCATGTTCCCGAAACAATTACAAAGCACAACAATATTGTTTACAAAATTGCCGGAAACGATACGTTGAGAATCGATATCTACCAACATCAAAATATCAACAAACCGGCACCACTACTTATTTTTATTCATGGAGGCAGTTGGAAGGGTGGAAATAAAGACGATTACCGACGTTATCTTGTTGATTTTGCACAGCAAGGTTATATTACTGCGACTGTTTCGTACAGATTTTCACAGCAGGCAAAGTTTCCGGCAGCAGTTAACGATGTAAAATGTGCAGTTAAATGGTTAAAGCAGAATGCTGATGAATACATGATTGATACGGAAAAAATTGCCGTTATTGGAGGTTCGGCCGGTGCGCATCTGGCAATGATGGTGGGGTACTCACCGGATGTTCCAGAATTTGAAAATGAATGCGCAGGCACCGGTGTTGACAGCCGTGTGCAGGCAGTGGTCGATATTTACGGCCCTGCCGACCTTACCGCAAAAATTGCAATTGAATCAGATGTAGTTTATAAGTTTTTAGGAAAGTCGTACTCAGAAGCGCCAGATTTATATATAAAAGCATCGCCAATAAATTATCTTTCAAAAGACGATCCTCCAACATTAATTTTTCACGGAACCATTGATAAAACTGTACCTGTAAATCAATCGGATAAATTAAAGGCAGCACTCGACAAAGAAGGCATTGAAGCTGAATACCATCGGCTGAAAGGGTGGCCACATACAATGGATTTGGGGCTGAAAGTAAATAATTACTGTCAGTATTATATGAAAGAATTTTTCGAAAAATATTTAAAGTGAACAAAAATAAATTTCAAATATTGTTTCTGCTGCTTTTGGCATTATCTCTTTCTAATTGTACGATTGAGGATACAGATAATGAGCCTGAGGTGGTGATTACACCTGAAACAGCATTGGTTTCATACCTCGAAAATGGCGATACTACCTATCATTGGTCCGTAAAATCTATCTTCACTCTGGCCGGAGTAAATGCTTACGATATTTTGCTTACATCGCAAAACTGGCGTGGTTACGAGTGGCAGCATCAACTCACTGTTTTTGTCCCGATATCAATTAAATACGACGGTGCCCTGTTATGGATAACGGCCGGAAAAAATATTAGAGGTGAGCCTGACTGGAAAGAACAGTCGGACATGGAGAATTTAATGTTTGCATTAACTGCCTGGCAAAACAGTGCTGTTGTTGCAATTTTACGACAAACACCCAATCAGCCACTTTATAATAATTTAACTGAAGATGATTTGATTTCCTACACATTGCAGCAGTTTTTATTGGATGAAGATTATACCTGGCCACTATTATTCCCGATGACAAAAGGAGCAATCCGTGCCATGGACGCAATCCAGGAATTTGCAACGAACGAATTACAGCAACAAATTAACAGGTTTGTAGTTTCAGGCGGATCAAAACGGGGGTGGACAACATGGCTAACAGGGGCACACGACAGCAGGGTACTAGCAATTGCACCGGCTGTTATCGATATGCTAAATATGCCGGTTAGCCTCGATTATCAGCTGGAAGCCTGGGGTGATTACAGTGATCAAATACGAAGTTATGTAGATTTGGGAATTGCCCAACATATTCAAAATCAGGAAGGAGGAGCAATTTCTACAATGATAGATCCATATTCGTACCGTGAAAAATTAACCATGCCCAAGTTGATTATACTCGGCACAAACGATCAATTCTGGCCTGTTGATGCGCTTAAAAACTATATTGATGAGATTCCGGGAGAGAACTTTATTCATAACGTACCCAATGCAGGGCACAATTTAGACAACGGAACCTTGCAGGCAGTAGATGCATTAAATGGTTTTTTTGCAAATACACTGCAAAACAAATCTTATCCAGGGTGTTCGTGGAACATAACTGAATCCGATAACAAATTGTCGATTGTAGTACAAGGAACAGCAGAAGAAATTGAAAATGCGCTGCTTTGGTCTGCAACATCTGAAGACCGGGATTTCAGGGATGCGCAATGGTCTTCGGGAAG
>JBDLJS010000077.1:0-20719 GCA_039714235.1 Bacteroidota bacterium
GGGTGTAACTTTATAACCATGAGAAGAACCTACCATCGGGTTTGCCCCTCCCTGTGCCATAACAGCAGCACTAACTAACAGAAAAGCTGTTGCTGCGATCAAATAAGTTAATGTCTTTTTCATCTTCATTTATATTTAAGGTTATTTATTCATTCATATTCATTTAATCGGGTATAATTTCTCCGGTATTGGGTAATGGATTCACCGTTATGGTTCCTGTTGTACTTCCTGTATCACTTCCTCCGGTCAGTGTCACCGTATAATTAAATGTACCTGACTCGGTTGGCGTACCACTTATGGTTACAGTATCGGCCGCCCAAGTGCCTGTTACCCCATCTGGTAATCCGGAGAATGTTGCCCCGGTTGCCCCGGTTGTGGCATAGATTATATCAACAATCGGTGAGTTTTGGCAGACTGTCTGGTTGTCAGTCCCTGCTGCTGAAGTCAGTATAATTGTGTTTCCTGTCTCAGTAACCGTAACCTGTTGCTGGCAGATAACCGAATTACCTGAATTATCTGTTACTAACCATGTTACAGTAGTTGTTCCCAAATTATAAGGTTCGCTTCCGTTATTAATAACCGAAGATATTCCGCAATTATCGGTCGTGTCAGGCACACCCAAATCTACCCCGGTTGCATATGTTTCTCCCAGATCGGGTGGTACGTTAATATCAGGCGGGCAGGTTATTACCGGATCTTCATCATCGTTTACCGTTATCCCCTGGATACAGTTTGCTGAGTTTCCTGCAGCATCGAATACGGTCCATGTAACAGAAGTATCGTCAACCGGAAGTTGTGCTCCCTGCAATGTACTTAAACCGTTAAAATCGTTTGCTACCGAATCTACTCCGCAATTATCAGTTACTGTCGGATCGAGGCTGTTATCGGGGACTGTGTAAAAACACTCTCCCGGATCGTTGCTGTATCCCCCTACCGGTGCTGTAGCACAGGTAATGGTAGGATTTTCGGTGTCTTCAATTGTGACTACCGCACTGCCTGAAACAGTTCCTGTACAGTTAGCATCGCTAATATTGACCAAGGTATATGTTGTGGTTGTATCAGTTGAAACACTGATTGTATGCGGACTGCTGTTAATGCCAGATTCAGGGAAAGTGTCTGTTCCATTAGTATAAGATATATTCCATGGTGGTGTTCCTGTTAAATCAACTGTTAAATCAACCGGGGCATTGGGGCATACGGTTGTGTCGCCTGAAATTGTTGCTGTTGCAACGCATGGTATTGTCCCGGTAATCTGTATGTCATCAATACTCCACCCATCCCATTGGTACTCCCAGTCGTCTTCTTGTCCAAACCGCAACTGGAATGTAGATGTAATTTCTTGTCCTGCTGATGAAATTGCATTGTCAATATCTAAACCACTAACTTCAACCCATTGATCTTCAGCAACTGAATGTAATTCATATATTTCAATCCACGAATCTGTACTACTGCCCCTTATCCAAACCCGGTCATTTGCATGTTCTTCTTCGCCATAATTATATATCCAAAATCTTAATTCCAAATCAGTTGAAGATGCATAATAAGAAAGATCCAGAGTAGCTGTAAGATAATTCTCAGAAAGAGTTCCCGTTTGTCCGGGATTGGCATCTACGGTTGCAGCACGAGTCCCGCTATATGGCGAGCCTACTGAAAATTGTAACCTGCCGTTAATTGTTTTTTCATATTCCCAGTAGCATAAACCGCTAATCGATGTTTGATTAGATGTAAAAGTCAATGTCGGACCGACACTTTCAAAATCTTCTAACCATGGCAATGCAAGCGGATTTGAATTACATAATGTAGTTTCGTCGTCAGTTACCCCAGGTGAATATAACGAACCATTGTACGACCATACTTTATAAAAATATTGTGTGCCTTCCGAAAGATTTATATGGCTAAACTGTTGGTTAGATCCATAATATAAAACTGTTCCGCCACCGGGAATAACATTGCCACTTGAGTAAACTGTCCCGTTAGATGGGATTCCAAAATTTCCATCCGAACTCCAGGCTAACAACACATCATCATTATCTACATTGGGAGTCCAATTTAAGTCAATTTCACTTACTGATAAAGCTGTTGTAGTAAACGTTGATGGATCAGAAACAATTGCCGTTCCTTGTACCGAAACATTATCAAAAGCATAATTTTCCAGTCTGCCATCGTTCAATATTTCGACTTTCAGTTCTAAACTACTTCCATTCAGGATTAATACGTTGTGAGATTGAGGGATCGTACTAAAATCATCATTTAACAGAACTATTGCGATCCAGCCCCCCTCATCTAACCTATAATAAAAATTAATTGAATCTTCGGGTTCCATGGTCCCTCCGGCTATCCAAAATTCAGCGGAAACTTCTACATCTTCGTAAATCGAAATATCGATTCCTTCCGATTGCCATATACCTACCCCATCCAAATCTCTTCCCTGAAAATATCCGGTATTCACTTTTAAAAAGTCAAAGCGATTACTCAAAGTTACATTTGAAGCATCAATTGTCCATTTCGAAACCGAAGCAGGATAATCGCCAATATTACCAGTTCCATCAATACCGGTATTATCCGTGTAACTCTCAAAATCTTCGCTCCAGATAGTTATTTGGGCAGTAGTTTGAAAACTAAAAAGAAATATAAAAACAGAAATGAAAATAAAAATTGAAGAAAATTTTGCGCGGGCAGTTGTATTATGCTGTGTATTTTCAACAGACATTAATCCTCTTTTCAAAGAAAAATCCGATATGTTTTTAACGTATTGTTTCAGCACAATAACCTTAAATCTAATCTTCTGTAAACTAATTGGGTTCTAATCTATTCGCGGATTTAACAACATTGTCAGCGTTATAAAACTGCGGATATCCGCCATCATCTTCATTATCGTTCTCCTATCCTGATTAAAACAATCATTTGTTTTTAAAGTTTGGTTTTACATTAATTTGGAATAAATCCAAATAACATATAACAAACGAAATTGTGTAATCTTACCCAAAGATAAGCATTACGGTCAGAATCAGCTAATTGTCAAAAATAAAAAATTAACAATGTGTTGCGTACAGAAACTACATATAACAATTGGATTTCTTCAGATTGGGACAAAGCAGAGAACAAAAAAACCGTTTCAAATATTTGAAACGGTTTTCTGCATAATATTGTGATTGTTTTTTATTCTTCAGAAAATCCTTTCCCGGTTTTTTTCAATCCATCGATATCGTTTACCGTAAAGTCGCCGTAAAACGAAACGATAAACCGCATCTGGTTATCTCTCTCGTTTTTTACAAATACATGGCATTCAGCAAACTTTTTCTTTTTCCCCAGAAGCCAGATTTCTGCATCCGAGTTGTCGTCCTCTTCATCGACATACTTTTTATATTGGGCAGGAAGCATTGCAATAGCCTTTTTTGTAAACTCCGGACCACTATGGCTTCCTTTTTCGGGATTGTAAGACATAAACCTGATTTTGTGCAGATCGCCGGTTACATTTCGTTCATCATCATCGTCACCCAAATCGATGTCGATGGCGTCAATCATATTCTTCGAAAAAGTAAAATTAGTTACGCCCTCCTTATTTGAGAATACATCGTAAATTTTATCCGATTTGCTTTGTGCTGAAGCAAACAGGGATGCCAGAAAGAAAAAGAGTGCGAACAGTGCTGCTGTTATTGTTTTCATGTGTAAAAAAATTAGTCGGAAGTCGGAAGACCGGAGTCGGAAGTAAAAAATCCGAAAGTCTATTCTCCCTCCTGTGTTGTTATTATTTAATTCTTCTGTTTCTTACTATAAAATTTCGTCTACCGAGACTGATCACTGCGACTTTTCAGTAAGTCCTTCGGGTTTCATTTCCCAGTATTTTCCAATCATATCGCCGTCCCAGGTATTCGAAACATTATCGATATCGTAGATAATTTTCCCAAGATCTTCTCCCAGGAATACTGCTTTTCCTTCGGGCACTTTGACAGTAATTAAAACTTCCTGTTTACGCCATTTTTTACCTTCCGAAAGGAAAAAATAAGGATTGAACATAACTGTTGAATCGCTTACATTATAGTTATACACAATTTCCTGGCTGTTATCTTTAGCGTCAGCCCGCGATTTTCCCCTTGAAGCACTTTTAACGGTAATAATAAAATCATCGGAACTTGCACGCTTCACATCCAGCGTTGGCTCACCTACAACAACTTCTTCTCCATCGACAACGTATACTTTATACCCTTCAATTTCCCAGTCCATCTCAGCATAATCTTCATATTTATCCTGATCCAGCTTTAGGTAAAGGGTTTGGCATGAGTTGCACTGAACCGGTTGACTGTTAGTGATTGAAGAACGCGCTTTATAATGTTTAACCTGACCGGCAGATACTGCAATCAGTGCGATTAATGCAATAAACCAAACTCCAATCATGCTAAGCACGATGGCTGCATTGTTCGATTTATAACGGAATACCAGTTTGGTTCCGACAAAGAGTATGGCCAGTAACGGAATTCCGGCAATCAGGCCTACTGCAATCATTCCGAAAGTAACGGCACCGGGCTCAACAAAATGGTTAAGAAAATCAGGCACATAAACCTCGGGGCTCCATACCATTGGCCAGCCGGAGACAAAAGAGTGGCCGATAACCATGGACGAAATGAGCCCTAGTAATCCGAAGAAACCTGAAATTACCAGTACAACACCAACAACAATTACAAATACTTTCAGTAATACTTTAAAAATATTATAAACCACATCGCCAGCACCTTCCATCGACTTTTTGCCTTTAGAGTAGGTATTTGATTCTTTAAATTTTTCGTAGCTCTCTTTTACTTCTTTTACCTCCTCTTTTATCGACTTTTCGATATTTTTTACCGTAGCCTCCTGGCCTCTCATTTCAAGTCGCTGTGCGGTATTAACTGCCTTTGGTACTGCTATCCAAAGAATTAGATACGCCAGCAGGGCTGCACCCGACGTTACAAAGAACAATACAGCAAAAATTATTCTCAGAATAACCGGATCAATATTAAAATAGGCCCCCAGGCCACCACAAACACCACCTAAAACACGGTGGTCAGGATCGCGGTACAAACGCCTTTTCCGTTTTGCTTCCGACGCGATTGTTTCCTCTTCGCCTTCCTCTTCAGCAAAATCTTTGGGAGTACCCATTGTTTCAATTACTTCGTTCACCCAATCGAGTGTTATCACCTTTTTTTCATCGGTTGTTTT
This sequence comes from Bacteroidota bacterium, assembly GCA_039714235.1. Classification (GTDB taxonomy): domain Bacteria; phylum Bacteroidota; class Bacteroidia; order Bacteroidales; family Prolixibacteraceae; genus Draconibacterium. The sequence goes on from JBDLJS010000077.1 coordinate 5,194, forward strand.
CGAGCTGAATATTTCTGCAATACGGGCTTCAATGTCTGAAATTATTTCTTTACCCTCCTCGTCAACCCCAAAATGATTTTTAAGGTTTATCATGTATTTCTGCAGCACTTCGTACGCATCTTCTTCGATATGAAAAACTGTGCCGCTTATATTTATTGTGAATGTCTTCTTCATTTTGTTTTTTGTTTGAAATTTGCCTGTTTTCTATTAAGCCTTATTCTGTTTAATTTTATCTACTGCACCAACCAAATCGCTCCACGAGCCTTCCAGCTCATGAAGAAAACTTCTGCCGGTTTCCGTCAGTTCGTAATACTTACGTGGCGGTCCCTGTGTCGATTCTTCCCAGCGATAGGCAAGAAGTCCATCGTTTTTTAAACGGGTAAGTAAAGGATACAGTGTTCCTTCAACTACAATCATTTTTGCTTCTTTCAACGACTGTATTATATCACTTGCGTAAAGTGGTTTACCGTCGATAACAAGAAGAATGCAGTACTCCAAAACCCCCTTCCTCATCTGTGCTTTTGTATTCTCTATCTTCATTTTATGTCCCTCGTATTTTATTTCTAATTACTCTTTTATAGTTGTACCACTATCTTAATCACAACCTGGATTTAGATCTTCCATACTTTTTCGGAAGTCATCCAGGCTTCCAGTTCCAGGGCTGGTTCGCCTTCGTCTGACGGTTGGAATAAACCTTCATCCAGCATCCAATCTTCCATTTCCAACTCTTTATCAATATCCTGTACGATTTGAAATACGGGAACATCGAAATTTGATTCATTAATCATCCATCGCTCCATTTTAAGTGATGATTCAGTTTCAGCTTCAACATACATGGCTTTGAGACTTTTGGCAGGCAAAGCAGGAGTTTCAGTTTTATTCTCAGTATCTACCATTGCTAAAGCGATTTGGTTAAAACTGCTGTTTTCAATCAGTGTTCGCCAAAATCCCTGTGCACTTACTGTAATACTTAAAAGAACAAAACTTACTACTACTGCTACCGACCTTAAAATTGCTTTCTGAACATTGTTTTTTGTTTTCATGGCTTTCTTGTTTTTGTTTTCTGTTTTAGTTTTTTTCGAAGTATTCTCTTCGTGTTTTCTGTTTTTGTTTCTGTCTTTAAGACGATACTTTTTTGTTTTCGTTACAACCTGTAAAGAACTTTCTTTAGAAATGTACTTTTTTTTACACTGTTGTTTGCATTACAAATATATGTATATTTCTTAGTACCATGCAACACATAGTACCATAAATTTTTACAAAAAAAATCACGAAGCACTTTTTTCGTCTGTTTATCAGTAAGTTAATGATGATGAAAAAATTAAATAAAATATTGTCAAATTTGAAAAAAGAACACTTACTTAACAATAAGATATAAGAATCATTGAAACCTGCCTGATTGAATTGTTAACAAACAGCTTATAAACTGTTAAAAACTACCCAAGTTTGTTTAACAACTTAACTGCTCTTCATTTGTTAATAAGGTTTAAAAAAATGAACTTTCGATTCTGAAATAATTATCGGAGAATTAAGGAAAAATACATAATTAAATAACTTACAATTAAAATAAACCAGAAAAAGAAGAGTTTTCTTTGCCGTCAAAGCAGATCTCTTTCTGACTCTATTTTAAAGCTTATATGGTGAACCCGTTAAAAAGAAAGTCAAATACGATACCCAATTATGTTGGCATTCATAATCAAAACTTTTTCAAAAGTGCATATTCAACAATTATTCAGGTCAGGAATTTAAAGGACGCCTTGAATATATATCACGAATATCAATAACAATCAAATATTTATTTTAATTCAAATCAAATTTTTATGAAAAAAACAATCTTATCTATTGTATTTGTGGCTGTTTTCAGCCTCTTTTCGCTAGCAACTTATGCCCAGGGAACACTAAAGGGTAAAGTTGTTGATGCAGAAACAAGTGAAACCCTGATTGGGACAAGTGTAGTTCAGATTGGTACAACCAATGGAACCGTAACAGATGCGAACGGAGAATTTACTTTAACTCTTATTGAAGGTTCTTCAAAAATTGAAATTTCGTTTATTGGTTATGTAACTCAACGAATTGATGTTGCCGGCAAACAAGACCTGGGAACAATTTTACTAGAGTCTAGTTCAATATCTGTGGAAGATATTGTTGTAACGGGTTATGGAATTATTGACCTTGCAGGTGACCGTATGACTCCTATTGCTTCTACTATTGTTGATAGAATTGAAATTCAATCAAAAGCAGTTGGTAATGTTGAGTTTCCTGAAGTAATGAAAAACACACCGAACGTGTATGTTGCAAACCAGGCCGGTGGCTATGGTGATGCGCAAATGTTTATGCGTGGTTTTGACCAGTCGAACACAGCTTTCCTGTTAAATGGTCAGCCAATTAACGGTATGGAAGATGGTAAAATGTATTGGTCGAACTGGGCAGGTATGTCCGATATTGCCAATGCTGTTGACATTCAGCGTGGTTTGGGTTCATCAAAACTTGCTATTTCTTCTGTTGGTGGAACCATTAACATTGTAACTAAAGCTACCGACAAGAAGAAAGGTGGTTATGTTCGACTGGTGGGTGGTAACGGTGCTTATATGAAAGGAACCATTGGCTATAATACAGGTGTATCAGAAAATGGCTGGGGTGTTTCAATGTTGGTTGACTACTGGCAAGGTGATCGTAAATATGCTGAAGGAACTAAAGGTAAGGGACAAAACTATTTCTTATCAATTGGTAAGCAAATGGACTCGCACAACTTCAATTTCATGGTTTTTGGTGCACCACAATGGCACGATCAAAACTTCTCGAAAGCATTAGGCTATTCTAAATACGGATACTATGACCAAGATGGTAGTGGTGGAGACGATCCAACAATCGATGATATTTCTCGTGAAGAAATGCGTTATAACGCGAACTGGGGATACCTTGACGGAGAATATATGACCTGGAGAAGAAACTTCTACCACAAGCCAGTAATGAACCTGAACTGGGACTGGGAAATCAGTGATGAATCAGCATTATCGACTGTATTGTATGCATCGTACGGACGCGGTGGTGGTACAGGAGCTTATGGATCAAGTAGACAATACCTAACGTATGATGAAAACAACCAAATTGATTTTAGTGCAATCAAAGCAAATAATCAATTAGCGGATGGAGGAATTGGCTCTTACGGAAGCACAGCTGCCTTGCGTGGTTCTATGAATATGCACAAATGGTATGGTGCTGTAACTAACTTTAACCACGAGGTAAACGAAAACTTTAGCTTCAACGTTGGTGCTGATTTCCGTTTCTATAACGGAGATCACTTCCGTCAACTTATTGATTTGCTCGGCTTAAATGGCTGGGAAGATGGTTACGGACGTTACGATGGAGCCCTTGATGCAAATGGCGATTATATTGTAAGCAATACATACAAAGCAAATCCATGGGCTGCATTATCCAATTATGCACCTGAAGAAGATCGTATTGCATACGATAACAGCGAATGGATAAACTACCAGGGTGTTTTCGGACAAGCAGAATATGCAGGTGATGGATTCTCACTCTTCTTCCAGGGAGCAGTTTCTAATCAATCGTATAAAAAAGAAGAACGTTTCAGTGCCGATCACGAACAATCGGAAACCTTAAACCGCATTGGCTTTAACCTTAAAGGTGGTGGTTCGGTAGCATTAGCTGAAGGTCACACTCTTTTTGCTAACCTTGGTTACTACTCACGTCAACCATTCCTCGACAATATTTTCGAATATGGTTCGATTGAAAAAAGAGGAAAAGAAGTTGAAAACGAAAAGATTACAGGGATAGAATTGGGTTACAAAGCTGAATTGGGTTTACGCACAAACCTTAATGTTAATGCGTATTACACCAAGTGGGCAAACCGTTTCCAAAGTGCAAGTGCTGACGAATATACAACTCCTGGTGGTACTGTAGTTTCTGATGCCGGTATCAGAATGTTTAATATTGGACAGCTCCACAAAGGATTGGAATTGGAATTGAATACATACATTACCAATGCCTGGAGCATTCGTGGATATGCAACAGCAGGCGACTGGAAATATTCTGGTTCAACCCCGGTTGAGGTACTCGACATGGATAATAACGGTGCATTGGTTGATGAATTTGATATCGACTTAACAGGAACAATGGTTGGTGAAGCACCACAAGTTTCAGCAGGTTTAGGTACAGCTTACAGTATTAGTGGTTTCCGTATTTATGCCGACATGAACTACTACAAAAAATTGTACGGTTTTGTTGATGTTGAAGATATGGCAGTTGCATCTTTGAATAACGAAACTTACGAATCGGAAGAATTAGGTGCTTATATGTTGGTTGATGCAGGTGCTTCTTACACTATTTTCAAAAATGGAAGTAACGCATTAATTGTTCGCGGTAATGCTTACAACTTGCTCAACAAAAAATATTTTAGTCGTAAAGATAACTATGGTTACCACTTTGGTAACGGAACTACTTTCAACTTTGGTTTAACTTTAGAATTCTAAAAAAAGAAATATTCTCATATAAAAGAAGCCGCCTTGTGCGGCTTTTTTTTGCTTCATTTCCAAACATTTAAAATGAATGGCTGTTTTTTTTAAAGGAATTATTAATTTTGCCGCCTGTTTAATCGGGAAACTGAGTTGATTAAAATGGAACAGTTACAGATAGATAAAATGTTGGAAGAAAAGGGTTACATAGATGAGCCAATTGATCCGAAAATTAAATTGGTTGAAGAGATTAACCGTTTAAAAAAGGAGAAGAATGCAGTTATCCTCAGCCATTTTTATGTGGATGGTGAATTGCAGGACATTGCCGATTTTGTGGGAGACAGCCTTCAATTGGCACAGGCTGCGGAAACAACCGATGCTGAGATGATTATTTTTGTGGGTGTCCACTTTATGGCAGAAACAGCAAAAATCATCAATCCAACCAAAAAAGTTATCCTGCCTGACTTGAAGGCCGGTTGCTCGCTGGCCGAATCGGCACCAGCAGATAAATTTGCCGAATTCAAAGCTAAATATCCGGATCACAAAGTCATAACTTATGTGAATGCAACGGCTGCATTAAAAACCATGTCCGACATTGTTTGCACCTCGGCCAATGCCAAAAAAATTGTTGATAGTTTCCCAAAAGACCAGAAACTGATTTTCGGCCCCGATAAAAATCTGGGTGGTTATATTAACAGCATTACAGGCCGCGAAATGGTGTTGTGGGATGGAGCCTGCACGGTTCATGAGCAATACTCGGTAGAAAAAATTGTCGATCTGATGGACGAACATCCTGATGCCGAATTTATTGCCCACCCCGAATGCGAAAGGCCGGTACTTCTTCTGGCTAAATTTATAGGATCAACATCGGCTCTTCTAAAGTATATACAAGATAGCGATGCCAAAAAGTTTATTGTAGCTACCGAAAGTGGTATCCTGCACCAAATGACCAAAGCCTGCCCCGAAAAAACTTTTATCCCGGCGCCGTCGGTCGATTCAACCTGCGGATGTAACGATTGCGAGTACATGAAAATGAATAGTTTGCAAAAACTGTACATCTGCCTGAAATATGAACAACCTGAGATTTCGCTTCCGAAAGAGGTAATAAAACAGGCACAGGTGCCTATTCAGCGGATGCTGGAAATTTCGAAATAAGATTTGATAAAAATAGCTGAATACCCTAAGGGAACTTTGTAATCCTTAGGGTATTTTATTATTTGAACAGTCGTTCGTCGAACTGGAAAGGTTCTGTTTTAATTATTTTAATTTCTCTTGATTGTAGGTGATTGGGATTGATTAAATAATTATAATCGCCCCGAACCACAGCAGAAGGCACTTTCAGCACCAAAAATTTATTTTCTGAGATAAAGTTATCGCCAACATCCTGTGTGGCCGGCGAATGTGGAAAGGAATGCCAATCAGCAGGCAATCTGTTTTCATCAACCGTTCCAATAATGGCATTTTCCGAAATTTCAAGCTCAACCAGATAGTAATCTTTTGGTATCATTCCAAGTGGAAGATGTACAGCAATTTCGGCCAGGCACAATGCACGCGATTCACTAATGTAAAGCATTGCAACGCCTTTGCTGTTCCATCGCCCGCCAGCCAGCTCAGCCCCCTTGCCTGATAAATCATTACAGTATTTTTCCCTGGATAAACGATAAACAATCATGCTAAAATTCCGTGTTCAATGCGGGTTAATTCATCCTTCACCAACATAATTCCAAAAGTATTATCGAGTAAAGAAATTGGCTCAATTCCGCCCAGTGAAATATTTTTTGAATTCAGCCACTTCTGAAAATTACTTTTATCACCGAACACTTCAGTGCCTTTATTAAATAGCAGTTGTATTTCGAGTATCCGCTCCGAATATAACGGTCCAAAATTTATTTTTTCCTTTTTATACCGCTGAAGTGTACGCTCTGATAAGTGGAGGATTTTGCTCCATTCAACCGACTTTAAAGAAATATTTTTTTGTAAATTATTAAACACAGTATATTTCATTCCTTCTCTCGATTTTTTTATAAGAAACAATATATCCCTGTCGTCAACCGAATTGTAATCTAATTTATGTGCTGCGCTTCCCATGACTATCTTTTTTACAAATATACGACTATTTTCGATAAAATTACGACAATTGTCGCACAGTTGTATGCGAATAAAATAAATTATCTAATTTTAGCGGAAAAATTGAGATGCCCGGAAACAATTTAAGATTAGCCAATGAATTTGCGACAGAATATGATAAAGCTATTCTGAATAACAACTGGAATGGCCCGGAAATAATTTTTAATGCCGTGCACCCCTTTCTTCAACCAAAATCAAAAATTCTTGACCTTGGAATTGGGACAGGTGAAAGTTCTAAACATTTACACGAAGCAGGCCATGTAATTACGGGACTGGACGGTTCTGAAAAAATGCTTGAACAGTGCCAAAAGAAAAAAATTGCCTCTGAATTTATTCTGCACGATATTGAATCATTTCCGTATCCGTTTGGAAATAAACTGTTTGAGGCTATTATTTCCAATGGATTATTTCACCTCATTCATCCATTAAAACCTGTATTTGCAGAAATAGCCCGAATTTTAAAACCAGGTGGTATTTTTGCTTTTACATTCGAAAATACCGATGACGTATCTGAATCGCATGAAGTTACCCCCGGGGTTTGGGAAAGAAAAACACAATCGGGTGTGTTAACCTATAAATATTCCGAAAAAGAAATTTCAGAATATCTAATCAGTAATAATTTTGAGATAATAAGCCAAGCCAGATTTATGGCATTTACAAATACAGAGCATAAAAAGGATATTTACTTTAATCTGATAATTACAATGTCTCAATAGAATCGGTTGCCACAATATTTTCAACCAGCAAATTTTGTTGCGATATATCAATCGCTCTTAACAGAGTTTTATCAATCTGTTTGATTATCGGGTAAAAACCTTCCTCCCCGACAATATTCCTGGCAATGTAAGCTTTCATTTGAGTATTGATAATCATGTGTGAGGCTTCCAATCCATTTTTATCCCTGGCAACACCTTTCTCTTTGGCATATTCAATAAAATCGTTCAAGGCATTCTGTTTATCAAGATAAATTTCAATCTCTTCAGCTTTTGTAAAAGTAGAAAGAACATCGCGGTGCTGGTCGGCATAAGCGTACGCAAAAGAGTAGATAAGCCCTCGCCGGTAAATTTTATTGTAATACTCCGAATTACCAGTGGTATCTACCGACACAAAGAAATCGGGCATAATACCTCCGCCTCCGTACACAATTCTGCCACCTTTAGTTTTGTATTTTAGCGAATCGGCAAAATGAATACTGTCGGCAATCAGCTGTTCCATGTTATGAAACCGTTCGTAAATATTGTGGTAATACTCATCGTTGCCATCTTCGTACGAGCTTTGAATACACCTCCCGCTTGGAGTGTAAAAACGGGCCACCGTTAAACGCAATGCCGAACCATCCATCATCGGAATCTGCTCCTGTACTAATCCTTTCCCGAAAGAGCGGCGGCCAATAACAATTCCGCGGTCGTTGTCCTGCATGGCACCGGCGAAAATTTCGCTGGCCGATGCAGAAAACTCATCAATCATTACAAACACTTTTATGTCTGCAAACGAAGTTTTACCCGATGCATTATATGTTTTACGCGGCTGATTAATTCCCTCGGTATATAAAATCGGCTCACCTTTTTCGAGGAATTCATCCACCATTCTGAGAACACCTACCAAAGCACCACCGGGATTACGCCTTAAATCGATAATTACTTTTTGTGCACCAAGCCTGTCCAGCTTTCTCATCCCCTCCATAAACTCATCATAGGTAGTATTGGCAAACCGGCTTATTTTAATAAATCCTGTTTCATCATCAATCATGTACGATACATCAACACTGTAAATGGGAATATCGCCACGTGTAATTTCAAACTCAATTTGGCCATCGTAACCATTACGGATAATACCGACTCTTACCTGCGTATTTTTTTTACCCTTAAGCAATGAAAGAACTGTTTGGTTTTTTACGTTAACTCCGGCAATTATCGAATCGTTTACACTAACAATGCGGTCGCCCGGAAGAATACCCACTTTGCTGGATGGCCCGCCGGAAATCACTTCAACAACACGTACTGTATCTTCCTGAACAGAAAACTGAACTCCGATTCCGGAGAAATTACCCTGCATCTCTTCCTGTACTTCCTGCATATCGCGCGCTGGAATGTAAGTAGTGTGCGGATCGAGATTTTTCAGAATTTCAGGAATAGTTTGCTCTACAATATGGCCGGTGTTAACACTATCGACATATCCTTTATCGATTAAATTAAGAATGGTTGCAATTTTATTGGGTTTGCCAAATCCCATATCTCCAAATACGGGTTGGGCATTCCGTTTCAGGGTATTCCCGATTAAAATTCCTGCTGCCACAGAAACTGCAATCAATATGGGTAATAGTATTGTTGTTTTTTTATTCATGTTATGTTTTCTAAATATCTACCTGCTTCACTTCAATATTTGCTCTTTTCAGCAGGTTAATACCATCTTCCAACCGATAGCTTTCGGTAAAAACCACGCGTTTAATACCTGCCTGAATAATTAATTTAGAACATTCGAGACACGGCGACGAAGTTACATAAAGTGTTGCTCCATCGCTGCTGTTTCCCGACTTAGCCACTTTGGTAATAGCATTTGCCTCGGCATGTAAAACGTAAGGCTTCGTTTTATTGTTTTCATCTTCACAAACATTCTCAAATCCAGATGGAGTCCCGTTATAGCCATCAGATATTATCATTTTATCCTTAACAATAAGTGCTCCTACCCTTCTTCTTACACAATAAGAATTTTGTGACCATACATCGGCCATTTTCAAATATCGCTGATCGAGTAATTCTTGTTTATTATTCTTTGCCATTTATTATTCTATTAAAATGGGTATTATTTTTTAAAATAGATTACAAAAATAATACTGATTTTGAATTATTTGTTCAATAATAACACACGGATGGCATTTGGGTTTGATTTTAAGTTTTTTTAAATCTTTGAGAATGAAAAACGCCGCAATTTGCGGCGTTAAAAAACTCAAATAATTATATTTTACTCTTTAATGAGAAGCCAAACATCTGAATATTTTGGGAAAGCCTGGCGAACCTGAGCTACCCGGCTTCGTGCTTCAGTTTCGTTTTTATATGAATTTACACAAACCCTGTAATAACCGGTTTCGCTGTGAAGGATTATTGGTGTGAAACCCTCATCGAGCATGGTTTGCCGGTAATTTTTTGCATTGTCGAGCTGGCTGAACGAGCCAAGTATTACAAAATAGGTGTTTGCTTCGTTTTGAGATTTATCTTCCTGGTTTGTAAATGAGACCTGCTCTTTACGAACCGCTACCGGTTTTTCGTCGGCAACTTTCGTTTCAGTTCCCGGAACGGTAAATACTTTGGTTTCTGCTGTTGGTTCCGATGTATATTCCGACTGTGCCTGCTGTTTTGTTGTTTTACAAGCTGTAAAAACAAAAGCCAATGCTGCAATGATTAAAACTATTCTCTTCATCTCTTAAAGTTTTCTGTTTAAAAAAGCCAGAACGAAGATACGTAAATACACTTCGTCCAATTTATTAATTGAACGTGAGTTTTGCACAGACTATTGTTTGCAACTAAAAAGAATCAGGATAAAGCGAAAGATAGGATTATCTTTTTGCTCCGGCGCCGCCACCACCAAAAAACATCATAACTCCAAGCAAATATCCAAAATTATACCAGCCGCCTGCATTTGGGTAGGCATAAATTTCGTAGTCGGTAAAAAGGCTGCCAATAAAACTGAACAACAGGATAAAACCGTGAAGTAATCCTTTTAAAAAACCCGGAGGATCTGCCAGCTGGCCCATCGAATGAGTTGCACAACCGGTAAAAAAGATTGCAGCTGCCAATACAAGTACCAATACCAATAATAACCGTTTCATATTCTACATTTTTCTCACAAGTTACTATTATTATGAAAATGATCAAACTGAAAGAAATTGATGTAACATTAATTCTTCACTACATTTCAGGAATTCAATAAAGTGAGGATCTTTATCACTGAATGTATCTTGTTTTTTCCCATCCTTAAATCCGAAGCAAGATAAATTTAATCTTTAGAGACCATCTTTAAATACCCAACCAGCAAAAATGCCAATCATTTAAACGTTTCATTACAAAACAAATCCGTTTAATATGCGTAAGAATTTACTACATTGATTGCATAATTATTTACAGATGAACTTCTGGAACAACAAAAATACGAACAGGAGAGCAGTGGTTGCCGGCAAATTTTATCCGGGCGACAGGGATTCGCTGATGAGTCAGTTGTCGGAATTATTTGAGCAGGCTGTAAAAAATTTAAATGAGAAAAAGAATCTCCAAGCCATAATTACTCCGCATGCAGGTTATGTTTTTAGTGGGAAAGTGGCTGCATCGGCCTTTAACCAGATACCTGAAAACAGCAATTACAAACGAATTTTTGTTATTGCTTCGAGCCACCAGTTTCGTTTTAACGGAGCATCGGTTTATACCGAAGGAAATTACCAAACCCCACTTGGTGAGCTTGAAGTCGATACAGGGCTGGCCAAAAAGCTTACCGAAACTTCACCGGTATTCCAAAAAAACAATGAGGCTCACCTGTATGAACACAGCCTTGAAGTTCAGCTTCCGTTTTTACAATTTGTTCTTAAAAATAACTTTAAACTCGTACCTATAATCCTGGGAACCAACAGACCCGAAGACTGTGAACAGATTGCCAGAACTCTGACTCCATGGTTTACTCCTGAAAATTTTTTTGTAATCAGCACCGACTTTTCGCATTATCCTGAATACGAAAATGCTAAAAAATATGATCGGTTAACTGCCGATGCCATCTGTAAAAATAAAAGCGAAGTACTATTAAAAACGCTGGAACAAAACAAACTGGCAAACATTGAAAACCTGGCAACTTCGCTATGCGGTTGGACCTCGGTGCTTACTCTTTTGTATTTAACTGAAAATAAAAAATACACTTACAACGAAGTTGATTACCAAAACTCGGGGGATACAATAATTTATGGCGACAAAGACAGTGTTGTAGGGTACTGGGGCATAGCTGTTTACAACGAAAATTCTGTATTTCAAATTACAGAACAGGAAAAAGAAAAAATACTGGAGAAAGCAAGAAATTCAATAACAAATTACCTGAAAACAGGGGTAAAAGGAGAAATCGATAAAACAAATTCGGGTGGAATGCTGAATGAAATTACCGGTGTTTTTGTGAGTATTTATATTAAAGACGAACTGCGTGGATGCATTGGTGGTTTTGCACAAGAAAAAACATTAAATGAGATGGTGCAGGAAATGGCCGTTTCGGCAGCGCGAGACAGGAGGTTTGACAATATCGGGCCTGACGATTTGGAGAACATGGAGCTGGAGATTTCGGTGCTTTCTCCTTTAAAAGAGATTAAATCGGAAGAAGAAATAGAACTGGGCAGACACGGAATATATATTAGAAATGGTTTGAATACTGGTACATTTTTACCTCAGGTTGCAGTTAAAACAGGTTGGGATGTGAACGAATTCCTTGGCAGGTGCTCGCGCGATAAAGCCGGCCTGAGTTGGGATGGATGGAAAACTGCAGAATTATTTACTTACGAGGCTGTAATTTTCAGAGGAGTTTAAACAGTGCTTAATTAAACACCTCCCGAAGTACTTTCAGGGATTTTATTTCCCCAAGGCTGTCGAAATGCAGCTGGTAATAGTCAAGTAAAACAGAAGTTAACTGGTCGCGAATGCTTCTTGAAATTTGAAAATCTCCCAGTTCATTTAATTTCAACATCGAGAGATTAATCAAATGCTCCGTTACCTCTTTATTGGCAAATAACGGATGCGACGGTTCGAAAGATGCAATTTCTCCTTTTTTAAAATCGAACCAGCCCTGGTATGAAGTTTTGGCTGTGTCGGGCAAAAATCCGAGGTATTCGGATAACCGGAATAAAAAGTAGAGATGAAAACTGGCAATCCCTTTTTCCATCAGGTCGAAATAGAGCAATGCACTTTTTATAAAGTCGTACATCTCGGGGTAACTCTCCTGCTCGTGAATGGTTTTATATAAAACTTCGGCCAGAAATATTGCCTGGGCCGATTTGGTAATATCGAATGGAATGTTCTGATACACTTGGTTGCTTTTCAAATCTTTAATCCGTTGAATATCGCGCGATTGTTTCTGATAAACTTCCAGGTCGACAAAAAAAAGCGGTTGTAAAAGCCCTGCCTTATTTTTCGATTTTTTACTTCGCGAAGCATTAACCATATAACTATGCCTGCCAAAATCGCGAGTAAAAATTGTAGCAATAACACTGCTTTCGCCGTATTTTATAAAATTTAAAACTATACCCTCGGTGGCTGTAAGCATACCTTAGTTTTGAGTTTAAAGTTCTTCCGAAGGAATGCCTTCGGCAAAAGTTCAGTATAATTAATGAATAAACAAAAGTTTTGTTATATGTGTTTCCTCGCCTAATTCATCGTTGCAAAATACAAGGTAAACACCGGTTTTAACTCTGTTTCCGTTCAGGCTTTTACCATCCCATACAGCCTGCCCCCCAAGCGAAGTGGTTTTAAAAACAAGGTTGCCACTGATGTCGGTAATTTTTACATCGGTGTTTTCAATCAATCCTGTAACTGTTACCGGCCCCTGGTAATTCTCCCTAACCGGATTAGGATAAACATAAACATTACTGTACGAATCTTTTCCACCTATGGCCTCCCCCTGGTACGATATAAGACCTTCACCGGTTCCGAAAAACACCTCTCCGTTTTTCTGATTAATGGCAATGGCAGTAATATTATTCGACAATAAAGGGCTGTTTTCTGCGGTAAAATGCAAAGTCTCCTCTTCGCCTGATTCTGATATTAAATAAACACCTGAATTCTTGGTTCCAAGCCACTTCCGGTTTGCCCCGTCAACAGCAATGGCGGTCACGGTTTCAGTTTCCAGCAGGGGATGGTAGATTCCATCTTTCAAATCGAGGCCGGGTTGCGATGCATAAAAAGATTCCGACGACCATATCCTGTGCGGACTATGATAAACGGCAACACCTTTCGAAGTTCCTATCCAGATGGCCTCCTCTAAATCTTCTGCAATGGAGTAAACATCGTTCATGCGGTTAAAAATTTCATCTTCGCCGTTGTTAAAATACGAGGTTACCAACAGCCTTTTTTTCTGCCCGCCGGTTTTATCTACTACATAGGCATCATTTCCGCGCGGAACTAAAATCCATTTGTCGTCAGAACTATTTACTATAACCTGTCCTATATTGTTACTGTTGGCAACTTCGGGTAAAACAAACGATTCCCATTCTCCTGAAGGGGTTAATTTTTTCAAATTTTTTGTTACTTCAGAATTGGTAATCCACAAATTGCCTTCCGAATCGAAATCGAGGCCTCCGATACGCACATATGGCTCGTCGGGCTGTTGTGGCAGAGCTGACTGTAAAGGGCTGTTGTGATTCGTGTAACGCTGTACAAACTCATCGTTTCTGAATTCGAGTACTCCACCTCCCCAGCTACCTGCAAAAAAGTGGTTTTCATCTAAAGGGTCAACAGCAATACACACAATATCATGTACTCCATCTAATTCAGGAATTTCCTTGTTACTATAATATTTCCATTCGTTATTGCTAAAACGCTGAAATCTTGGTTCCTGCCATACATTACCCCACCAATCGTTCCTTCCGCCTGGGGTTACCCAAATATCTGAATTGTTTGAGCCAAGGAAAAAAACTTCGTTGTCCATCGGCCCCGGGGGATATAATGATTCATAGTTTTCGCCTGAAACTTTAACCAAAGCATGTTCGTAATCGGCAATCCAAATTAATCCGTCAGAAGAAATATTTGTACAGCGTGAACTAATTGATGAAATTGTTTCATCGCCAAATTTATATGAATTAATTTTTCCAACAACTAAGTGACTTTTATCGAGTACATAAATTTCGTTACTGCCGGTTACTGCCAGGTAATCGCCGTTTGAGGCCATGTCGTAAACATTTTTAACCTGTGATAAATAGGATGTCCAAGTCTCATTTTCAAAAATATACGACTCATCGTTACTTCCCGATCCCGGAGTGTAATTGGCAATTAATTTTTCAGCATGAATTACTAAATGAGAGAATTTATCGTTTGCATGGAGAATATTTTCTTCTTTTATCCAGCTGTTAAAATCCAGTAGATTGGTACCTTCAAAAAATGCTTTTAAAATACCGTGGTCGGTTGCGGCATATATATTTTGATTATAAAACTCAATATCATTTACTTTTAATGCAGAACCCCCTTCACCAATATAATAGGTATCTTTTACTTCCTGTTTGTCGAGATTAATAACAACAATTCCAAATCCGCACGATAGATACGCTTCACTTCCATTAAAAGTTATGTTATTAATCGATTTATCTCCAGTAATATTTTTTCGTTTTATATCCGAAAGGTTTATTATTTCCGATTCGTACACCAAATCGATATTGCTGTTCTGATATGCTACTACCAACACCTGGTTTTGGGTGCTGTAAGCAATTGTTTTTATTCCAAAATCGGAGAGGCCGTCCATTCCCGAGAACTTATTCAAACTGTTGTCATCGGTATCTAAATAGAATAACCCGCCTTCGGTAACGCAATAAACCTTATTATCGGCAACAGCTAATTTAGTTGCATTAGTAAACGAAAGATAATCCTGCCAGCTACCCTGCTCGCGCTGGGCAATAACCTGATAGCCAACAAATAAACAAATCAGCAGAAGTACAATATGTTTCATATATATTATTTCTAACTGTTCTTTATTAAATAGTTAACCAGTTTTTGAACTGCTCTCCCCCGGTGGCTGATCTTATTTTTTTCAGCCAGTTCCATCTCTGCAAACGACTGGCTAAAACCTGTGGGTTGAAAAACAGGATCGTAACCAAATCCTGATCCACCTCTTTTTTCCCTTAAAATTTCTCCTTCAACAATGCCTTCAAACTGTTTCTCTTCACCATTAATTATCAACGATATTACAGTCCTAAAACG
>JBDLJS010000078.1:0-20664 GCA_039714235.1 Bacteroidota bacterium
TTTTCTTCCGTAGCTTTGGCTATGCAATAAAAATGGAGCTTCGCCACTAAAACCAATATGTCCCTCTCGAAATTCCCCTTATACTTTAAACAACTTCTTTGATAAACGACTACTTATTAATCATTCAATAACCCAAACGACTGTTTGGCAATTTCGAGTTCTTCGTTGGTTGGAATTATCAGTGCTTTTGTTTTTGAACCTTCCTTATTGATTTCACGAACCTGGCTGTTTCGTATTTTATTTCTCTCAGCATCGAACTCTATTCCAAAATATTCCATGTTTGTACATACCCTTTCGCGCACCAATGCATCGTTTTCGCCAACCCCGGCTGTAAAAATAATTGCATCCAGTCCGTTCATGGCAGCGGCATAATTGCCAATGTACTGCTTAATGCGGTATGCATACATGTCGTATGCAAGTTTTGCAACAGGATCGTTGTTAAGCACGCGGCTTTCAATATCCCTCATGTCGGTATCGCCGGTTAAACCAACCATACCACTTTCTTTGTTGAGTATTTTCGATACTTCTTCAATGGTGTATCCTTTCTGCTCAACAAGGTAAAAGATAATTGACGGGTCGATGTCGCCCGAGCGGGTTCCCATAATCAATCCGCTCAACGGCCCCAGCCCCATTGTAGTATCGATACATACACCGCCTACCACAGCAGCCATAGACGCACCGTTACCAATATGGATAGTTACAACTTTTGCCCCCTTCTTTCCGAGGTACTGGCAGGCTTTTTCTGAAACATACTTGTGCGATGTTCCGTGAAAACCATATTTCCTGATTCCAATCTCTTTGTATAACGAAGTTGGGATTGCATAACGATAAGCTACTTCCGGCATTGTCTGGTGGAACGCAGTATCGAAAACACCAATCTGGGTTGCATGCGGGAACACCTCTTCGGCAACTTCAACCCCGGTAAGGTTGGCCGGGTTGTGAAGTGGAGCCAACGGGAACAATTCCTTCACCTTGGCTTTTACCTGATCGGTAATTACAACGGTTTTTGTAAAAGTTTCGCCGCCGTGAACCAAACGGTGCCCAACTGCCTTAATTTCAGAAGGATTGGCAATTACCCCGATTTTAGGATCGGTAAGAAGTTCTGCCACTCTTTTTAAACCTACGGTATGGTTCGGAATAGGAAAAGTTTCTTTGGTTTTCTTTTCTTCCCCGTTAATAAAAGTTTTGTGGGTAATTGTACCCTCTTCCAGACCAATTCGTTCAACAATACCACTCGACAATGGTTTTTCAGTGGTCATATCAATCAACTGATATTTTATTGACGAGCTACCGGCATTAACTACTAAAATATTCATCATTTTATCTTTTTCTTTATTATAAATCTTCTTGTGCCTGAATGGCAGTTATAACTACGGTATTAAAGATATCGTCAACCGTACACCCCCGGCTCAAATCGTTAACCGGTTTGTTTAATCCCTGCAGCATAGGGCCAACAGCAATGGCTCCTGTTTCTCGCTGAACAGCTTTATAGGTATTGTTTCCTGTATTCAGGTCGGGGAATACCAATACGCTGGCCTGGCCTGCAACATCCGAGTCGGGCATTTTTTGTTTACCAACCCTTGGATCAACAGCGGCATCGTACTGTATAGGCCCTTCAATTTTAATGTCGGGGCGCAACGCCTTTGCTTTTTCAGCAGCATTACGTACTTTATCAACCTCTTCGCCTTTGCCCGAAGCGCCCGATGAATAAGATAACAACGCCACTTTTGGCTCAATGCCGAATGCTTTTGCCGATTTGGCTGACGACAATGCAATTTCAGCCAGCTGGTCGGCATTTGGATTAACGTTTACTGCACAGTCGCCAAAAACAGAAACATGGTCGTCGAGGCACATAAAAAATACCGACGAAACAGTAGAAACACCTGGTTTGGTTTTTACAAACTGCAATGCCGGCCTGATGGTGTGCTGAGTAGTATTTACAGCACCCGAAACCATACCATCAGCATGTCCTTTGTAAACCATCATGGTTCCGAAGTACGACTCATCGAGCATGGTATCCATGGCCGATTCTTCAGAAACAAATTTCTTATGTTTCCGAAGTTCGTAAAATGTTTTCCAGTAATCTTCGTAATGTTCCGATGTGGCAGGATTAACAATGTTCACTTTATTCTCGTCGAGTTCTACGCCAACTTTTACTGCTTTTGCCAGAATCTCATCTTTTTTACCGATGAGAGTTATGTCAACTACATTCTGGTTAACCAGGTTAACTGCAGCTTCAAGTATTCTTGAATCAGATCCTTCGGGCAGTACAATATGTTTTTTTGATGATTTTGCTTTTGCCACCAGGTTATATTGGAACATTCGCGGAGTCATTACATCTGATTTGAACGTCCGGTATTTATCGATTAACATTTCTGTATCTACATATTTTTCAAAAATGGAAATACTCAAATCAACCTTTTTGAAATCGTCAGGACATAATTTCGATTTTACATTTCCAACTTTATTTGCCGCAACAAATGTTACATCGTCGACCAGAATAATCGGTACAATCCTGGGCAAACCCTCAATGAGTTTAACGATTGGTTCTTCAGGAGCAAGGCCTCCTGTTAAAATAATTCCTGAAACATTCGGATAATTGGCAGACTCGTTAGCCTGAAGCGCACCCATAATAATGTCTGCCCTGTCGCCGGGAGTAATAATAAGGCAGTTGTCGTTCATTCGCTGAAGGTAATTTCTGAGTTGCATTGCACCCACATGGTAAGCTTCAGCCCTGTTGCTCATTAACTCTTTACCAAACAACACCTTACCACCAAGTTCGCGGTTAATTTGTTCCAATGTAGGACTGCTCAGTTTTTTAATTTCGGGTATTGTTGCAACGGCAATATCTGACGGAATAATTTTTTTCAATTTCTTCGCCATAGTATCAAGGTCTTCCTCTCCCACCCTGTTCATTACAACAGCCTGAACTTTTACGTCCTTCTCGTCATAAGATCTAACCGCAAGATCAAGGTTCGAAACGGCTTCTTTAATACTTTTGTTTTGGGCCGAACTTACAATCAAAGTTGGCAACGAAAGGTTTTTGGCAATTTCAATATTCAAATCGAACTCAAACTCCACCCCTTTGCTCAGGAAGTCCGATCCTTCAACCAAAACAACATTATATTTGCTTTCAATACGTTTGTATTTTTCGATAATTTTATCGATTAACAGAGCCTCTTTTCCGGCGTTTTTTAAAGCAACCACCTCTGAAATGGTAAAACCAAATGCATCTTCATACTGTATATCAAGCCCAAAGTATGAGATCATGGTTTCAACATGGTTATCTTTACTGCCTTCCGGAAAATCGTTGATAATTGGCCTGAAATAACCAACTTTATTTGCTTTCGACAGCAACAACTTCATAACACCGATTGCAACAAGGGATCTGCCTGTCCACGATTCGGTATTGGAAATGTAAATGCCTTTTTTCATTCTTTATTATTGTTTGTTTTTTGTGGTAACTTATCTGATATTTTATGTCAGTACACGAATATTTCCGATTTTTAAGCAAAAGTAATAAAGAAATCTTGTTGATAATTATATTGTTTACGATTTGAATTTCAGGAACAAAGACTTAACATATACGCAATAATTTTAATTGTTGTTAAAACTAATTTAACGAAAATATTAAACGTTAATAAACAAAGCTACTCCCGCCTAAAAATTCGCGTAAAAGCGATGTGGGCGGAATTTCTTCATCGTTAACCGGTTTAAAATATGAGAGGAACTCCAGCAAACGTGTCGATTCGGAATACTCGGGTTGATTTTCGAGCACTGTTTTCAAAATGGGTTCTGCATATTTTTTCAGGACTGCCAGCTCGTAAATGGTTGCCGAGTTAAACATTACATCGGCATTTTCCTGGTACGGAAAAATATTTCTCTCTTCACCGTTCTGTACCGACGGCCACCGTTTAATGGTATCTGCTGCCCTGTATCCCCTGTATTTGTTGTCGCGAATTAATCTTCTTATTAACCGGTTATCGGCAGTTGAAACATGGGTGTGCTCGTCAACCGATATTTGCGTAAGTGCCGATATAAAAATTTTAAAAGTATTTTTATTGTTCTCGGCGGTTAACAATCCCGGATTCATACCGTGAATACCCTCAACGATAAGAATATCTCCGACACCCAGCTTAAGGCGTTTCCCATTTTGTGCCCTTTTTCCATGCTGAAAATCGAATTTCGGTAGTTGTACCTCATTCCCTTTAAAAAGTTCTTCCAATTGTTGGTTAAAGAAATCGATATCGATAGCTTCAAGAGCTTCAAAATCGTATTCGTCGTTTTCATCCTTTGGAGTTTTTTCGCGGTCTACAAAGTAGTCGTCGAGCGAAATTTGATACGGACGCATACCATTAACAGCCAGTTGCACCCCCAGCCTTTTGCTAAAAGTTGTTTTTCCCGATGCTGACGGACCAGCAACCAACACCACTTTTACTTCCCCATTTTTCGAAGAAATCATATTGGCTATTCCTGCAATTTTTTTCTCGTGTAATGCTTCCGAAATTTTTATAATATCGCCGCTTCTGTCTTGCAGGGTAAATTTATTAAGACTACCTATGGTTGAAACATTTAAAATTCCTGCCCAGTCTTTGTGTTCTTTGTAAATACCAAACAGTTTATTCAGCTTCTCTACTTTGCGCAACTTGTTAAAATGCCTGCGTCGCGGAATCTGCAATAATAGCCCGTCGAAATACGGAATTAATCCATAATTGGAAATATACCCGGTTGATGGAAGCAAGTTCCCGTATAAATAGTCACCTAATCCGTTTAAGAAATAGAGATCGGAAAAAAGATGCCCCTGCTGTTCAATAAGCAGTGCTTTGTCTGTTAATCCTTGTTTCATTAAAAGGTCGACGACATAGGTACTTTCTAATCCTTTTTTTATGAATGGAATCTCTCTCTCAATTATGGCATTCATTTCCTTTTTAATTGAAAAAATATCCGATGCTGTAATTTCCCTTTCCAATCCGTTTAACTCACAAAAATATCCATTGGAAATACCTTTCTGCACCTGAAATGAAACATGTGGAAAAACCTCTTTTACAGCTGCATACAAAATAAAAATGAGACTTCGGATATACATCCTAACACCATCGGGGTGCGATACATCGATAAATTCAATTTGTTTCGGTTTTACCACGCAAAACGAGAGTTCCCTAACCTGGTTGTTTACAATGGCCCCGCATAAAGTATTTTCAAGCTGGATGTCTAAATCTTTGCTGATTTCTAAAAGCGATGTTCCCAGTGGGTAAACATGTAATGAGTTAGTGTTTTTACAAAAGATTTCTACTTGCTTCATTGGTTAGCATTACTTGTTTATGTAAGTAAATGTAAGAAAAGACCACGAAACAATGGTAACAGAACAAATCAAATAATCATTAAAAAAAAATCAGGAATAATAAATTAAGTAATAATCTGTCAAGCTATTCCAGGAAAGGTCAATTCCATGCAATCAGTTTATATTTCGGTGCAAGCCGAGATTATTTCCATGCAAGCCGCACATATTTCGGTGCAAGCCGAGATTATTTCCATGCAATCCGCACATATTTCGGTGTAATCCGGGGTTATTTCCATACAATCCGTAGTTATTTCGGTGCGATGAGTAGTTATTTCCATACAACGAGCACTTGTTTCGTAACAAAATGTGTTCTGTCATATTATTACCGTTGTGTTGATATCCGGGCCGGGGCTTTGAAAATCAATTTTCGGGTAATCCAATATAATGCCAGGCGAAATTGGTACAATCAGGACATTTCGTCTGATAACACTTCAATCTATGATTTTACGATATTCCCAGTTCTTCCTTCAAAAACCGTGCAGTGTGCGACTTTTTAACCTGCGCCACCTCTTCGGGAGTGCCGGCACAAAGTATTTTTCCGCCGTGTTTTCCGCCCTCGGGGCCCAGGTCGATAATGTGGTCGGCTACTTTAATTACATCCATGTTATGCTCGATTACGATAACCGTATTTCCTTTATCAACCAATTTATTCAGTACTTCCAGCAATACCCGGATGTCTTCGAAATGTAATCCGGTTGTTGGTTCATCGAGGATGTACACTGTTTTTCCGGTGTCGCGTTTTGCCAGTTCCGATGCCAGTTTTACCCGCTGTGACTCGCCACCCGATAGCGTGGTTGACGACTGCCCCAATGTTATATAACCCAGGCCAACTTCCTGTAAAGTTTTTAGTTTGGTTAAAATTGACGGGATATGCTCGAAAAACTCAACACCCATATTAATGGTCATATCAAGCACATCGCTGATAGATTTTCCTTTGTAGCGTACCTCCAGTGTTTCGCGGTTATAACGCTTGCCGTTACATTTATCGCAATGCACATACACATCGGGCAGGAAGTTCATTTCTATGAGTTTCAGTCCACCACCCTGGCACTCTTCGCAACGTCCGCCTTTTACATTAAATGAAAAACGTCCCGGTTTATACCCGCGTATTTTTGCCTCGGGCAGTTGTGCAAACAGGTTTCTTATATCCGAAAAAACGCCGGTATAGGTTACAGGATTGGAACGTGGAGTTCGTCCGATTGGTGATTGGTCGACCCGGATTACTTTATCGATATACTTTAACCCATCAACCGATTTGTATGGCAATGGGTCTTTCACCGATTTATAAAAATGCTGACTTAAAATGGGCTGTAGCGTTTCGTTTATCAGGGTAGATTTGCCACTGCCTGAAACGCCGGTAACACAAATAAACTTACCCAGTGGAATTTCCACGTTAACTTTATTCAGGTTATTGCCCGTGCAGCCTTTTACCTTTAAAATATCAGACTTCCCGTTTCTGCGTTGCCCCGGCACCGGAATTTGTCTTACATTGTTCAGGTATTCGGAAGTTAGTGTTTTAATTTTTAATACATCCTTTGGTTTTCCGGCAGCCACCACTTCCCCGCCATGTCGTCCGGCATGTGGCCCCATGTCAATCAGGTGATCGGCATGTAACATGGTATCTTTATCGTGTTCTACTACAATTACCGAGTTACCCGAATCGCGTAGCTGCTCCAATGCCTGTATCAGTTTCAGGTTATCGCGGTGGTGCAGGCCAATGCTGGGTTCGTCGAGAATATAGAGTACATTTACCAGCTGTGAACCAATTTGTGTTGCCAGCCTTATCCGTTGCGATTCTCCCCCCGAAAGGCTCTGGGCTGTTCTGTCTAAAGCCAGATAATTAAGCCCCACCCCCAACATAAATCCAAGCCGGTCGCGAATCTCTTTTATAACCTCAATGCCGATTTTTTGCTGGCGTTCTGTAACCCGTTCTTCCAGACCTTCGAGCCAGAGGCCCAATTCGTCCAAATCCATTTTGGCCAGTTCAGAAATATTCTTTCCATCAATTTTAAAATGGAGCGACTCCTTTTTCAACCGCATTCCGTTACATTCTGAACACTCAATTTTTTTTACAAACTGGTTGGCCCATTTTTGTGCTGTTTTCGATGTACTCTCTTCGCGCTGGCTATCAATGTATTTTATTACCCCTTCGTACGACATCAGGTAATTCATGCTGTTACCCAGCGGAGTATTTTTTAACTGAATGCGTTCATTGGTTCCAAACAGCACCTCATTTAATCCTTCCTCAGGAACTTCTTTTAATGGAGTTTTTAAATTAAAACCGTGCTTTTCTCCAAGGGCTTCAATCTGCCAGAATATTAATGAGTTTTTATACGGACCAAGCGGTGCAATCCCTCCTTTTGAAATACTTTTGGTTTTGTCTGGGATAATTTTGTTCATATCGATTTCGGTAACACGCCCCAGCCCGTTACATTTTTGACAAGCCCCCTGTGGCGAGTTAAACGAGAAATTATGTGGTGCAGGTTCGTTATACGAAATACCCGTAGTAGGGCACATCAACAAACGGCTGTAATATTTTGCTTCGTTGGTGTCGTGGTCGAGAATCATAAGTATGCCGTGCCCGTGTTTCATGGCTGTTTGCACGCTCTCTTTCAGGCGTTTTATACCTGCCTCATCAACCACCAGCTTATCGATTAAAATTTCGATAAAATGATTTTTGTACCGGTCTACACGGTGGTTGTGAATCAGTTCGGTGAGCTTGCCATCAATCCGTGCAGTAAGGAAACCTTTTCGCCGTATTTGTTCAAAAAGCTCGCGGTAATGCCCTTTACGCCCTTTCACAACCGGGGCAAGAATATTAATTCGTTTCCCTGCAAAATCGTTTTTAATCAGCTGAATGATTTTCTCCTCAGTATACTTAACCATCTTCTCGCTCGTGTTGTACGAATAAGCTTCTCCGGCACGGGCAAACAGCAAACGCAGGAAGTCGTAAATTTCGGTAACAGTCCCAACTGTTGAACGGGGATTTCGGGTTGTTACTTTTTGCTCGATGGAGATAACAGGGCTTAGCCCGGTAATCTTGTCCACGTCGGGGCGTTCCATATTTCCGAGAAAAGAGCGGGCGTAAGCAGAAAAAGTTTCGATGTAGCGGCGTTGCCCTTCGGCATAAATAGTATCGAATGCCAGCGAAGATTTCCCGCTCCCGCTTAAACCGGTGATTACGGTTAGTTTGTTACGCGGAATTTCAACATCGATATTCTTCAGGTTGTGTACACGGGCCCCTTGTACAACAATTGTGTTTTCCGGTTCGATGTTTTCGGGTTGAATTTGTGTATTTACTTTATCTTTTGCCATTTAATTCTTTACCAGCGTCATGCTGAACTCGTTTCAGCATCTTTTCAATTATGAGATTCCGAAACAAATTCGGAATGACGGTGCACTCCTACAATTGTGGTATTTTTACTACGTACTTTTTCCCCTTCGAATTGGTAAGATAATTTTCCCTTAACCAGGGATTAAAATCTTTCAACAATTTATAGCTGATTCCATGTTCTTTTGCAAAATCGGCAAAATTGGTAACCGCTTCTGTTATTTCCACTTCTTTTGTCGGAACAATTGGATATTTCTCCTCATCCGCGATATAAAAATTGTATTTCTCCGGGTTTTCCATGATCAGTTTCAACGCCACAATCCGGTAGACATATCTTGCCGTTTCAGTGGTAATTAACAAATCGTAATAATTATCTGTTTTTTGCCGCTCTATCTGTCGTTCTATACCGTTCATACCACGGTTGTACGATGCTGCTACCAAGGTCCAGCTTTCGAATTTCTCATATGAATCTTTCAAGTAGTTACAGGCAGCGCGGGTAGCTTTTTCAATGTGGTAACGTTCGTCAATTTCGCCATTCACTTCCAGCCCGTAATCTTGTGCCGTGCCTTTCATAAACTGCCAGAATCCAACGGCTTTTGCCGGAGAAACTGCCCTTGGGTTGAAGCCACTTTCTGCCAGGGCCAGGTACTTAAAATCGTTATGGATTCCTTCCTTTTTTAATATTGGTTCAATAATGGAGAGGTATCGTGGAGCCAGTTTTATATACCTGATTGTTTGCGAATGAAAATAGGCATTGGAGAGCAGTTCGCGGTCGAGGGCTTCTTGTACATCGAATCGATCGAGTGGCATTGATTCGCCGGCAAAACTAACTTTTTCGGGTAGTTTAACAGCTTTATACTCTGTTTCCTGAACGATTATTTTTGAATCGTTCGATTTTGCCGAACTCAAAATCAATATCACTACTGTAATTTTAACGGCAATTATTATTGGCAATAAAATCCTCCACATTTTTCTTTTTTCCATCTTCGCTTTCCTCTCATTTTAATATTTAAGGGCTAAAGCCCGGCCTGTCAAATATTCTCCAATATCCCCGGGTTAAAACCCGGGGCAAAATATATAATTTTGCGAATTGCAAAAATAGGCTTTTACTGTTGGTTAACAATGGAAAAGGCCCGGTAGTTTACCAGGCCTTAAAATAAAATTTCTGATTATTGTTTAATCGTTGTTCTCAACCGGAATAAAGCTTACCTGGCGGATGTTTTGCAAATCGGAATAATCGTACTGGTAAAAACCATCGTCTCCAATCATAAACAGGTAATCGTGAAATGGGATTACATCAAAAGCATCAATATCAGGAAACTGGGCAATTTTCTTTTGGGGAATTGTTGCCAGATCGGATGCATCGTATACCAAAAGACCAAGTTTCCCGTCGCAAATAAACAGTACCTCGTCGTCGATGCCTAATCCGTACGGTTCTTTCATATTGTAAGAATGCATCAAATTAGCTGTTTTATAATTATGGCTCAGCGACAGAATATCGAGCTTGCTTACTGTTCGTCCACATTCATTACCTCCCCGCAGCGTAATGTATGCAATATGATCCTGTACTACCACCGGATCGCAGCTTCGGATATGAGAGTAGCTATTAATCTGAACAGGATTCTCAGGTTCGGAAAGCGAATAAACCAACATTCCGGTCATAGTCCCTAAAAACATATGATCATCGTGAATAAACATGGTTTCAATATCTGCCCCGGCTTCTTTTTCTTTTTCAAGCACAGGTTTCTTATCGTCGGATACATTAAAAATGTGAAACTCTTCGCTGTCAACCGTGTACAGGTAATCGCCATTCAACCCGAACCTTGCCATCGAGCCACCAATACCGAACGAGGCTCCTTGTACTCCTGAACTTGTGTAACCGCCTATACTTTGGGAAGAGGACGAAGATGTCACATTAGCAAAAAGTGCTTCGCCATATGCTCCATCTTTATTATAGCCTCCGAACCATCCGCTGTTGTAAATTGGATAGTTTTTACGTTCAACCTGTATTTTGGCATAGTCGATCTCCCAACCGACAACTACACCTTTGTCCTCATCTATATCTGCTATTAACAAACCGTTGTCTATTGGTTCCGGTATTGTATAAGGGAATACATTATTTACACGTTTTACCTCTTCCTGATTTTCAATATCAGAAATATCGATGGCAACCAGATCGACATAACTATCGGCATATAACGTATTGTTTTTAATTGCCATATCCATGTTACCAGGAATCTCAATAAAAGCAGTTTTAGCGGGAGATTCCGGATTCCGGTTATCGATAACATGGATCCCTTTCATCTCTTCATTAATAAAAATATAGCCGTCTTTAAAATAGATCTTTCCGGGATTAACCAGCTTTGCAGGAGAAGATGTTATAACTGAGTTGCGCAACTCGTCGTAACTCATGTAAACCGGAACATTCCTTAAATCGTTTTCATAAATAACATCTTTACAACCTGAAAAGAGTATTAAAATAAGAATTACGACCAACCAGTTAAACCGACCTGGTTTCTCATTAAATTTCAATTCTTTCATGATTCTGACTATTTAAAGATTATACTTGCTGAAATACTCATCCTGTTATAATTGTATTCGAGTTCATACTCATCTCTTCCTGAAAAATTGAGCGTATGAAAACGATACCCCAAAGAGAAAGATAGCCCAAAATTTTGCCCCAGCATAGTTGTAAAGCCCAATCCGGGATTTAGCATTATTCCCCCGCTTCCTCTCAAGTATTTAGGAGGAAGGTTTCTCGATTCCTGTTGTTCGTACAACTCGGAATATTGTTGTTTTTCGCCCGGAACCAGGTATCCGGTTTTAAAAAACAAACGTGGAGAAAATCTGGTTTCTCTGAACCGATACTCAAAATTGGCAAAAACAGGAATGTAAGATTGTTCCATGTAATACTCAACACCAATACCGGCACCGGCATAAAGGTGTTTAGGTAAACGATAATTAAATGAGGCATGAAAAAAGCTGTTTATATCTTCTTCATTTTCTGAGTGACCCAATAAAAATCCATAACCTGTATCAAAAAACCACGGGATATCTATTTCACTTTCTACCGTCTCTGGCTTAAATCCAGAGGTTATTACTGAATCCACCTGAAGCCTCGGAAACACCCATAAATTATCTTTCGACTTTACGGTTATAAAATCCCGTGAATCGTTTTTAACAATCTCTCCTTTAACGACTGAGCCATTTTTGAGCAAAACATTTACTTTTTTTTGTGCATAGGATGAGGTTACTATTAACAGCAACAAACAGAGATGCGCAATTTTTCTCATTTAGGTTTCTTTTTGGTTTTAGTATTGTGCTTTAAATTGAATAAGCCACTCCCCCACATAAAGCAAGGGAATGACTTTGATCTGATTATTGTTTAATCGTTGTTCTCAACCGGAATAAAACTCACCTGGCGTATGTTTTGCAAATCGGAGTAATCGTACTGGTAAAAACCGTCGTCGCCAATCATAAACAGGTAACCGTTTAATGGAATTACATCGTAAGTGTTAATATTCGGGAATTTGGCAATCATATGGTCGTCGATATTATATTTATCTGTTACATCGTACACTTTCAGGCCGGCATCGCCATCGCAGACAAAAAGTGTCTGGTCGTCAATTCCCAGTCCGTAAGGGCCGTGCAATGGATATGAACCTATTAACTGGTTATCGGTATAATTTTCTGAAAGTTTTAACACATCGAGACGGTTTACGGTGCTTCCGCAGCTTGTACCGCCCCTGAGTGTTATGTAGGCATACCCGTCGGCAACTACAACAGGATCGCAACTGGTTACGTGCCAGAAGTTACTCACATAAGTAGGATAAGTTGGAACTTCGAGCGAAAAAACCTGCATACCTGACTGTGTTCCAAAAAACATGTGTCCATCATAAATAAACATGGTTTCAATATCCCAGCCTACGTTTTGCTTTCCAACATCGGTAGGTATTTCAGGATCCTGAACATCAAAAATGTGGAGGGTGGCCCTGTCAACTGCATACAAGTACTTGTCGTACAAACCAAAACGGGCCATTGAGCCGCCGGTTCCAAATGTGCTTCCGGCAGGGGCAGCTCCACCATACTTAGACGCAGAATTCATCATGTCCATTTCGGCATACCCCCAACCTCTGTAAACCGGGTAATAGTGGTAATCCATTTTTTGGCGGACCTTTTTGATTTCCCAATCGATTACAACACCTTTTTCTTCATCTACCTCAGCCACACGATAATCTTCGTCGTACGGAGGCAATGTGTAAGGCAATACGTCTTCAATGCGGTGAACTTCAGATGGATCGTTTATATCTGAAATATCGATGGCCACCAGGTCGATATAACTGTCAGCGTATAAAATATCATTTTTTATAGCAATGTCGACATTTCCTGGAATTTCAATAAAACCGATGTTCTGTGGATTCTCAGGATTGCGGTTATCTATTATATGAACTCCTTTAAACTCTTCATTGATAAAGATATAGCCATCCTTAAAATAAATTTTTCCCGGATTGACAAGGTCGCGCGAAGCGGAAGTTTTTACACCTTCCCTCAAATCTTCGTACGAGAGGTAAACCGGAGAGTTGGCGGTAAATACTTCGGTGTACTCATCCATACACGAGCTAAAACCTGCCAGCAAAATAATGATTGTGAATATATTTCTGATTGTCTTCATGAGATTAGATTTTTGTTAAAAGATAATACCGAGTTTAATTGTTAATCTGTTGTAATCGATGTCGAGCTGGTAATCTTTTTCGCCTTTGTACTGCAGGCGGTGAAACTGATACCCAAAAGCTACCGACATTCCCATTCCAGACGAGAACATGCGTTGGTAACCAACTCCGGGATTAATAAGCAGGCCCCCTTTTGCATCTAGGTTCTCGTTCTGGTTTGGATTGGGCCATGGCATATAACTTGCCCACGGGGGAATAATATCGTAATAAACTGTTCGTGAATCTTCTACTGCAATCTGGTACCCGGCTTTTAAAAACAGGTAAGGAGTTGCATATGCATTTCTGAATTTATATTCGAAATTGGCATAAACCGGCATGTAGGTCTCTTTAAAAAACTCGGCTCCAAAACCTGCACCCAACGATGCTTTTTCATCTAATTTATAATTTGCCGAACCGGTAAAGCTAAACGGTGCCGACTGGCTGTTTTCCGAGTTACCGGCCAAAACACCTATTTCGGTGCGGTAAAAAAATTTCGAATCGGAAGCAGGTGCTACCACTGATTTCTGACGGTGGTCGCGAACAGATGTAATGCTGTCGATTTCGTTTGCATCGAACACCCATAAATTTCCGGCTGATTCGATATTCAACTTGGTCATATCGCCTGAATAACGATACTTCCCTTTTAAAATGGTTCCGTTTTTCAGGTAAACATACCCCTTCTCCGACTGGGCAAAAACGGAAAAAGCAATAATGGTGACAAGCACCAACAGGCTAATTTTCTTCATAGTTTATTTTTTATTGTTTTATGGTCATTCTGGGAACAAACTCAAATGTTCCAGATTTGTTTTGTACTTTCTGTGAAATAGATGGGAAGAATGGTGTTTGGGTTGCGCACGAATACGAAAAAAAATGATCTAATTCAGCAAGCCATTTTCATCGAGCATCATAAAGGCCTGAATCATAGATGCTTCATCAACAATAACCAACCTGTTTTTTCTGAATATTTTTTTTATTTCTTTTTTGTGTTCGGGAAATGCTTTTATATAAGCTCTTCGTTTCGGCTGTAACTTTTTAAATCCCGACTCCCCGGAATACATATAGTAATCGGTATTTTGACGAAATTCCGTATCACGCATAATCCCGTATTTATCTTTATAAGGACTTATCCTTACCTCGGATACATAATGGTATGCCAACAATAATTGACTGCCGGCATACAACTCGTGAAAGAAACGATATGGACTGTTATAACTTTTGAAAGGTAACCGAATAAATTTAATTAGTGTGCCGTCGTGAGCAAAGACAAAGGATTTAACCAGTTCCTTGTCGATTTTATACATTACATTAATATTTTCGTTATAGGCAATCAGCTCATCGTAGAGGGCCAGGTATCTTAAATAAATATTCCTGTATTCATCGCCATCGGTTAAAACTACTTTACCAGGCAACCAGTCCCTGTGCAGAAAAAAGTAATTATTAGCTTCGGGAGTAATAAAATATACTTCTCCCATTATTTTGCCCTGCAAACGGTTTGAATTTAAATCAAGGTTATCCCAATACACTCCTGAATTTTGTCCGGCTGCAAAAACCGAAGTCAACAACAAGAATAATATGGTAATTTGAGTTCTCTTCATTTTACTTTACATCAATTGTTTTTGAGGTTTTAAAATACTGGCCCGTTAAGGTTGTTCCCTCTACTGCAATCTCAACTTTACCTTTATAATCAGACAGGTTAAAACTAAAATCATTCAACCTACCTGTATCCAGAATTTCCCACAAATATACCTGACGAACATCGGGAATGGAAGAATCAAGTTTTTCGAATGTTAAATATCCAGGTTTTCTGTCGGGTTGCAGGCAGGGAATATTAAACGTAAAAATATTTGGCTGCTGCGACATCCACAAGTCAGACTTATTGTGCAGCGAAACAGCGAGTATTCCTTTAAAAATTACATCGCCAAAAATACGCTCGGTTTGTACAATGTCTATGTAATCAATATCGGTTGATTTTAACGATGAGAACAAACTATTTTTAAAAACAGGAATACCGTTAATTAACCTGAGGGGTTCGTTATCGAATATGGTATTATGGATAATGTCGATCATCCGAAAAGTTACTTCACTGTTTTTCACCCTGTATTGCACACCGGGCAACAACTCCCTCGATATTTCCCTGAAATCGGGGAGGTCGATAAATTCGGCAGGGACAATTCTTTTTGTCGGCGGCCCGTAGAATGGAATATCGTAACGATTGGGCATTTCAAAAAATCCATTTGCTTTTAAACGGGCCGGATTAAACAGTTTATTGATAAAATTTCCCTGCAAGGCCACTTTGATGAAATCGGACTGATCCGGGGTTAATAGTTTCGAAGTTAGCTGTATATCACCGTTTCTTTGCAGATGGTTTAAAACAGGTTTTATTACCAACTCATTACTTTCCAGAGAAACAGCCTGCAGGACTACCTTTGCAGTTCCGGTGGCATTCTGTAAATAGAAATTAAAATCGCCTTTGTCGCCGGTAATGCAATAATCGAAGTATGGCGGATCGCCGGCAATGGACAACAACACCAGCGTATTTTTCTGGAGTATGCCCTCCTGGTCGGCTATGTAACCGCTAACCATAATCCCGTTTTTCTCCTCAAAATGTGGTATCTCCGGATATGCACCAGTGCCCACATAATTTGTTCTTCCGCCGGTTCGGTGAGAAAGCGGATCTATCATTCGTGCAGAAATTACAGCATGTGCAATTTCATCCGACTTGATTTCCACGCTACCCTGCACCATTTCTCCTGAAGTATAATCTGATTTAACAGTTGCTATTTTTACCGGCTTATTCCCATTGTTCCTCTTTCCCGATTCAGGCATCTCCGGAACTGCCATTTCGGTAACCGACTCTTCGAAACGGTTATAAACAAACAAAGTTTTTCCGGGCACTTCAAACTGCGGTAAACTGCGCTGTGAATTAAGAAAAGTGCTGACAAAATACACCCCGGTACTTAACGAATCGGGAACATGAATAAATCCTTCGGCCCACCTGTTTTTGCTCTTTTTGGCTACTCCTGCAATCAGGTTTCCGTTTTTCGAGTCGAGCTGAACGCGAACCACATCACTTCTATCAATCCCATTTTCGGAAATCAGGACTTTAAACCAGAGAGTATCGCCTGAAATGCAATATTCCCTGTCGGTAAAAAGGTACAGTTGTTTATTTGCAGAATTAACCTGTGCATTACTGCTAAACCAGCCAACTGCCAACAAAAGCAGAATCCATATTTTTATTTCACTGCTCATCAGGATAATTTTTATGCGGATATTCCCAAAAACCGGGCTGATCTTCCTCTTGTTCACCATTAACTGGAATATTGTAAAAATAAGGTATTGGTTTTAAATGATAACCGCGTTCTTCAGATATATACTGAATAAAATACCTGGTTTCTTTTATTGTCGATATTTCAAAATTGCCAAGAATAAGCTGGTCAGGATTATTTATACACTTCAGGTTGCTCCTTGCCTGAACGTAAAGCGGATCGAACAACCGCCCTTCATATCCCAGCTGACTGTTTAAATCTTTATAGTATCCGTGTCCCGATTTTGAAAGGCCGTGCTGATAAAGAATAAGAATCCAGCCGGCAAAAGACTGGTCTGGCCCTACAAAACCTCTTTCCTCAATAAAAAAAAGCGGGTGTTTGTTAATCTCTCTTGTATTTGAATAATCGGGCGGCGATGCAATGTTAAAAATCCCCTGTGGATAAAAGGAATTCCAGCAATATACAATAACAGGCAAGATTGAGCCAAAAAACGGTACATTTATAGTATATGTGTACTGCATTATTTTGCGTGCTGTAAACCGGTAATAAGGCATTTCTTCTTCTGATGTAATATCGGTATAAAGTTGAAGGCCCGGTTTCTCCCTGATATCGTTTACATCGTTCTCCCCTCCTTCAATAATCAGTTTTATTTCCGGGATACCGTAAACCGAATCTAGCACCGGAACTTTAGGCACCGGCTCAAACGACGATTCATAAATGTTCCCGCCGTAACTAATCATCAGTTTATAGTCCAAATCAGGATTCAGCCTGAAATTTACCGGGTAATAACCGCTTTTGCTTTCTGTCAGATTATATTCTCCACCCCGGTTATCGTAAATTGTTACTTTGGCCCCATAAACCGGTGGATAAGATTCTACCTTTTCATTGAATCCAAGCGAATTATACAAATGAATGGCATTGTTGCTTTGCCCGTAAACCAGTCGTGCATCGGCCACAATAACACTGTCAACCTGGTCGATGTCAGGATTGTAAATATCCTCACAGGCCGTGAGCAACCCGGCAAGCAAAAACCAATATGTGATAAGTCGCTTCATTTAAAATCTGAAATTATAGGTTATCGACGGCACCGGTACTCCAATTACCGATAATTTATATAATGAGTAACGCCTGTAATCATTATCGGCACCAGGCACCGATTTCCGGTAATATACCGAGTACGGATTGTTTCTTCCGTAAACGTTATAAACCGAAAAAGTCCAGCTCCCTTTCCACATTCGCTTTTTCCGCAGGTTTTCGTCGAAAGTTATTGACAGATCGAGCCGGTTATAAGGCGGCATTCGGTATTTATTTCTTTCTGAATAATAAACCAGGTGTTCGTCTGCAAATTTGTACTTTATCTCTGGCAGGGTGGTTGGCCTTCCTGAAATAAAAACAAAGTTCCCCGAGAATTTCCACCTTCTGCTTATGTTATAAGTGGCGGTAAGTGAAAGGTCGTGCGGTTTATCATAAATCGAAGGATAATAATTGCCTTCCCAAAAGATTTCCTCATCGAACACACTTTCATTTTTACGTAAGGTTCGCGAAAAAACATAGCTGGCATACCCTGTCAATCTTCCTGTATTCTTTTTTGCACTCAGCTCAATTCCGTACGAATAGCCGTTTGTGGGTATCAGGGCTGTCTCGATGTGCTCGTTCATTATCAGCTGTGCCCCGTTTTTGTATTCAATAAGGTTTTGCAGGTTCTTATAGTAAACCTCGGCCGAAAAATCGATGTCTTTAAACCACGAGTCGTTTTCAACGCCTATGGCAACCTGGTCGGCAATTAATGGTTTTAAATGATAATCGGCTGCTTTCCAGGTTTCGGCAGGCGAAATAACAGCATTATTGCTCAGCTGAAATACGTACTGCCGGGTGCGTTGGTAATTGAGTTTCAACGACGTGTTTATATTCAAATCGTAGTTTAGCGAAAAGCGCGGTTCGAAACCTTTGTAAGAGGCAGACACTTCGCCGGGCCCGAATTTTAACGAATCGATTACATTATCAGGCTCCTTTGGTTTTTCAGGATCATAAATATAAACTACCGGTGTGCCGATATTCCTGAAGCCGGAGTACCTAATTCCGGCAACAATGGAAAAATGAGGAAGAATTTCAAACTCATCGCCGATGTAAGCGGCCCATTCCACCATTTCTTCATCGTTCAGTTTGCGGTATTCAATTACCGAGATATCCTCCACCGGAGTAATTTCTCCCGGACTTATTAAATTATACACCATTTTAAAACCGGCTTCGGCATTGTGCCTCGGATCGGGATGCCATTTAAAATGATAACCTGCCGAGCTGTATTGAAGCATGTTGTCGAGATAATAAGCTTCGTAAGGTTTATTGTTGGCATGGTCGGTTAACCGGTAATCGTATCGGCTATGCGATATTTCTAAATCGCCGTACAGGTTTTCGGTAAAACGCGAATTCAGTTTCAGGTTGCCGAGTATGTTGCTATACTTTGTAACCGACTGTGAACTTGTACTGAATTCGTCGTCGCTTATGTAACCCATTACGCTAAGTTTATTGTGCCGGTCGAATTTGTAGGTTATCTTTCCCGAAACATCGTAAAACCGGGTTACGCTGCGGCTCAGGTTAAGGTCAGGAATTTTTTTAAGAATCCAGTTGGTGTACGAACTCCTGCCACCTGTTATTAAAGTGAGTTTTTTATTTTTTGTTATCGGCCCGTCGAAAGTCAACCGCGAATTTATTACTCCGAGGCCACCATAAATTTGCATAGTTTCGTCATTTCCGTCCTTAAAATCAACTTCCATAACCGAGGCTACCCGTTCGCCGTATTTTACAGGCATTCCGCCTTTAAACAGCCTTACATCTTCAACCACATCGGGATTAATTAACGACAGGAACCCAAACAGGTGGGAAGGATTAAAAACCGGGCTTCCGTTTACGAGAATCAGGTTCTGGTCGGTGTTTCCGCCCCGCACGTTAAAGCCCGACGATAGTTCGCCAACAGTTTGAACACCTGCAAGCATGGTTAAACCTTTCAATACATCAATCTCTCCCATAAGTGCCGGCAACTGTTTCAACTCCTTCGATGACATTTGCACCATGCTCATTTGTGCTTTGGGCAAATCGGCCTCTTCGCCAACCACCGTTACTTCGCCAATGTTGTGCGTTTCTTCAAACAGTTGAAATTCGGCAGTACCATCCTCGATTAACCTGATTTTTACAGAAGAACTCTGAAACCCTACAAATGATATCTCAAGTTGGTGATCTCCGGTTGGCAAATCCATTGAAAAATACCCGTCACTGTCCGAAGTGGCTCCTTTTTGCAGTTGATTGTTGTAAACCACAGCTCCGGTCAGCGGCTCACCGGTTTTACCATCGATTACCTTTCCGGTAACTGTAGCACTTTTAAAACGCCCGATATTCATCGGATTGCCAACCACCATTAACTGTAGTGTGTAGTCAAATTTCGACCGGGTATCCAGTTCGCGCCTGAAAACAATAATCTTATCCTGCTGAAAAATTTCATACGCCAACTCGTGTTCGTAAAAAATATTATTTAATGCCTGCAGAAGTGGGGTGTTCTCAAAAGTCTTTGTGATTGAATAAGGCTCAACCCAGGCATCTTTATAAAAAACCTTTAATCCGTATTTATTGTGAAGTGTACCAAGAAACTCTTTTAAAGGCCGGTTAACATACGATTCGTTTAACCGAATATCTTCCACGTTCTGAGACATAGAAAAGCCACTCATAAAAATGAGCAGCGCAAACAAAAGCAGAAACCGGCTAACCGAACTTGATTTCAATATTTTAAACTTAGGTTTAGTAATTTACACAACTTATGTTCACTTTATAAACAGTTATTAGATTTAATTATTTGCAAAAGGTTTAATCTGTTTTCTATTTAAATTTAAATCTGTCATAAAAGTAAAAAAAATGGTACTTCTTATTTAAATACGATATTTTTTTTCAATCTTCGGGATCAATTATATGAAGTTGTTTAAAGTAAATCTGAAAAACTGCGAGCAACATCTTGATCACATTGGACTT
>JBDLJS010000079.1:0-19955 GCA_039714235.1 Bacteroidota bacterium
TAAGTTACCGGGTTGCCTTTTGTTTCGTAAACTTCAGCTTTGTCGGCACCGGCTTCAAGTAAAATATTCTTCCAGTATTCGGCAGCCTTGTACATATCCGGTTTGTGGTCTTTTATTGAACTGATTGACGGAATGCGAATAAGCCCAAACAGTTCCTCCAGAAAACGCTCCTTGTTTTCTTCAATGTAGTTGTTAATATAATCCATAATTCTTTATTATTTGAAACCGAAAAAATAGAGTTTTCCTTTGTATTAAAAAAGTTAAAATGTCATAAAGCCGTAATAAAAGAAAAGGGCAGCCAAATCTGACTACCCTTTCCGAAATATGATAGTAACTTAATTAGTCAACAATTTCCTTAAATTTCGGGTTGTCGAAATACTTTGCAAATTCCATATCGGTTTTTGCAACTGCTTTCATTTCTGCTTTAATGTCGCAGGCAGCTTTCAGGCTGTCGAACAACATCGATTCTTTAGCTGTGCGTGCTCCAATAACTGCTTTCAGATATTCTTTCATGAAACAGTTTGGTACATCAAATGCTTCAAGGTCTTTCAGGGCACCGTTATTGTCGCCAGCCATCATTTTGGCAACTGCGGTGTTAACATCCTGGTATTTGCTGAAGTATTTAACAGCTTTATCGTACTCGGCTTTTTTAACGCTAACAATACCCATGTTGTAATTAACTTCGTCGCCGGCACCTGAAGCAGCGCCAAACAGCGTTTCTGCGTTAGCCACGTCGCCTTCAGTTAAAGTAACCGCACCAACATTGTTTTTAACAATTGGCTCGTCGGTTTTCAGCTTTTCAGCTTTCTCGAACATTGGTTTTGCATCGGCATATTTCATTTGTTTTACCAAAACGTATCCGGCGTTGTTCGGTCCTCTCCAGTCGTCGGGATAAACTTTAATGAATGAATTATAAACTGAAAGCTGCTCGTTTGTGTCATCGAATAATGTTGCTGCGTAAAGTAATTCAGCAGGATTCAGTGAAGCAGGATCCGATTTTGCTGCTGCTTTTAGCTCTTCGTCGGTTTTACCAATTAAATCAACGCTTGTAGTCATTTTTGCCCTGCGAAGTTTTGGAAGAATTTCTTCTGCAACATCGGTAAAAGTCGCACTCAGGTTTCTGATTTCACGCTCGCGAACTTCAGGATCGTTGTACATTGAAAGTACCCTTAAAATAAGTTCTTTATCCTGAATGTCTGATTTTTCCATCAGCTCTTTAAAACCATCCCAGTCTTCCGGAGTGTATTTAGTTTTCAACTCAACATCAACACCGGCTTCTTTTAATTTTTTAGCCAGGAATTCAGAAGAAGTTTCTTTACGTTTTGCTGCAAGGTCGGTATTGAAATCAATTTCACCGTCGGGAGAAGCATAAGCCGAAACTTCAACATCTTTCAGGTCGATTCTTTCTTCTTCGTTGGCTTTTTTAGTATAATCATGAAGTGCAGTTACATCATTCGCGCCGGTTTCGTCACGGCGAAGGTTCGAACGGTTAATCAGGTAGTGGATATCTGCCACCATTTCGTCAGGAACAACTCTTTGGAACGGATCGATATTCGGATCGTATTTCCCGGTGTTGTTGGCTTCGCGATTTACTCCTATAATTGCTTTTGGCATGGTTACAACTTTTTCGCTTGTTGCTAAAACACCGTCAGCAATTTTAATCGGGTCAAAATCAACTGATTTAGCACCTTTTGATGCTTTAATTTCAACATAAAGTTCTGATTTTGCCATAGCTTTTTCGAAATCAACAGCATCTTTGTAACTAACATTTCCGCCATTTGTATAACCAATAACCTTATTATTAGCTTCTACATTTTCTCCCTGAACTGTAACAGGTTGATATTCGGTTTTTCCTCCTTCATATTTTAAAACCGGTGTTAATTCCAGGGTGGCTTTTTTATCAAAATATTTTGCAGGAAATCTTCCGTCAACAGCCAATCCTACTTCACCGGCATGTGACTCAAGAACTTCCGGTGTTACTTTAAAGTTGATTTGGTCGGCATTCTTTTTCATTTTATTGAGTCCGGCACAGCTGGATAACAATATAGCAGTAACCGCAACCAATACTAAAGGTTTAAAGCTTAAATTTTTCATAACAGACAATTGTTTTATTTAAATGATTTTTAATTTTTTCAGTTCAGCACACAAAAATAATAAGCTTTTTATTATATGAAAGCAGCTAATCAAGTTTTTATCACAATATTAAGCGGTTTATCCCTAATTTATAATCACTTTTGAAAATTGCGTTTTTTAATTGCTGATAATGTTCATGATTATGAACAAAATCGATGTTGTTTGTATCGATAATTAATACAGGGAAATTTATAACCTGTTTGAAGAAACCAAAGTATCCATCCTTAATTTTTTCCAGGTAGGCCGGATCCATGTTTTGTTCATAATCACGGCCTCTTATTTCTATGTTTTTAATCAGTTTATCCACATCGGCATGCAGGTAAACGTATAAATCGGGTTTGGGCATCGATTCAAAAACGATATCGAAAATTTGCCGGAACAAATGGTATTCGTCGTCTTTTAATGTGTTTTGAGCAAAAATGGCTGTTTTCGCAAAATAGTAATCGGCCACTAAAAACGAGTGAAAGAGGTCGAGGTTAAGAACCTCTTTTTTTATTTGGTTGTACCTGTCGGCTAAAAACGAAAGTTCGAGGGGGAATGAGTACCGCTCTTTATCTGTATAAAATTTTGGAAGAAAAGGATTATCGGCAAATTGTTCCAAAACCAGTTTTGCATTGTGCTCTTTGGCCAACATTTCTGCCAGGGTTGTTTTACCTGCTCCAATATTTCCTTCAATAACGAGAAACTGCATGCACTAATAATCAGATTGTATTGAAATTATTTTCAGCGAATCTCAAAAATAAAAGGATTTATTTGAATAAAATAATTACATGAGTTTTTTTGCTGAACGTATTTTTTGGTCCTTTAAATACCCCAGCACATAAGACGGGAGTAATCCGATGGCAAAACCAATTGAAAACATTTCGACTTTCATCTGCTGATTCAGTTTTATTAACAACAAGCCAAGAACGACACCGGCTACAATTCCAATAAAAGAATACATGTAGGTGAAATAATAGGGTGCATAAAAACCATGTTCTTTTTGCATGTGTTTAGAAATCCGGCCAATAAGGCGATCGTACTCGCGGCGGCTTTCCCCGGGAACATTAACAGCCTCATCAATTTTTTCAACTACCTCCGTAATGTTTATCTGTTCTTTTTTACAGGTTGGGCAAGTGGTTGAAAATAAATCTCCCCTGGAAATATTTCTTTTAAATTCGTCTATTCGGTAAAAACGAAGGTCTTTTTCTTTTACTGTTTCGAGCTTGTTGTCGATTTTTGTATTTAATTGTGCCGACCAGGATTCCATTTTCTGATTTTTGTTTGCGAAGGTAAAAAAAAGAACTGTTCTCTACTCAAAAAGTCATCCCCGATCCCAAGTCGGGAGATGACCCGCAGGTGGTGGAACAAAAAACGCCCTGCCAAATGACAGAGCGTTTCTATATTTAATTTGAAATCTAATCAGATTTTTAATCATTATCGCGGCGAGGCCTGAAATCTCTTCTGTCTCCGCCTCTTCGGTCATCACGTCTGCGGTCGCCCCTATAATTATTATCTCTTCTTGGGCCACGGTTTTCCCTTGGAGGACGTTCAACATAACCTTCAGGTTTTGGCGTCAGCACTTTGCGCGAAAGCTTCAGCTTACCGGTTTTTTCGTCAACGCCAATAAGTTTAACTTCCATCATATCGCCTTCTTTGGTAAATTCTTCGGGCGATTCTACACGCTTCCAATCCATTTCAGAAACATGTAGCAAGCCTTCTTTACCTGGAAGAATTTCAATGAATGCACCAAACGAAACTACCGATTTTACTTTACCGGTGTAAACTTCACCAACTTCAGGAAGCGCGGTAATAGCTTTAATACGTTCTTTTGCAGCTTCAATTGGTTCTAGTCCTGCTCCCGAGATTTCAACAATACCCTGGTCATCCACTTCTTCAATTACAATAACCGTTTCAGTTTCTTCCTGAATTGCCTGAATAACTTTTCCTCCAGGTCCGATAATTGCTCCAATCATATCCTTCGGAATCTGAATGGTTTCAATACGTGGAACGTTAGGTTTATAGTCTTCGCGAGGCTCAGGAATTACTTTTAGCATTTCTCCCAAAATATGTAACCGTCCTTCTTTTGCTTGTTGCAACGCTTCTTCCAATACTTCGTACGGAAGGCCATCTACTTTTATGTCCATTTGGGTTGCAGTAATACCATCGGCTGTACCCGTAACTTTAAAGTCCATGTCGCCAAGGTGGTCTTCATCACCCAGAATATCAGAAAGAACAGCATATTTCTCGGCTCCTTTATCGGTAATAAGCCCCATGGCAATACCCGAAACCGGTTTTTTAATTTTAATACCGGCATCCATCATTCCCATTGTTCCGGC
This sequence comes from Bacteroidota bacterium, assembly GCA_039714235.1. Taxonomy (GTDB): domain Bacteria; phylum Bacteroidota; class Bacteroidia; order Bacteroidales; family Prolixibacteraceae; genus Draconibacterium. The sequence goes on from JBDLJS010000079.1 coordinate 4,452, forward strand.
ACAAACTGTTGCCATAGATGATGAACCGTTTGATTCTAAAATATCAGAAACAATTCGAAGTACATAAGGGAAATCCTCAGGAATCATTTTTTTCAATCCGCGGTAAGCCAGATTTCCGTGGCCAATTTCACGACGGCTGGTTCCACGAGGTGTTTTTGGATCGCCAACACAGAATGGAGGAAAATTGTAGTGTAACAAGAAACTCTCAGTTCCCTGGTAAGTTACATTATCAATTTTTTTGATATCCATTTTTGTTCCCATTGTAACCGAAGTTAACGATTGGGTTTCGCCACGTGTAAAAATTGAAGAACCATGAGCCCCCGGCAAATAATTTACCTCACCCCAAATTGGGCGGATTTCATTCGTTGCCCTGCCGTCTAAACGAATTTTATCGTCAAGAATCATTCGGCGCATCGCCTCTTTCTCTACATCGTGATAATATCTTTTAATCAGGCCAATGTGTTGGTCTAAATCAATCTCCTCATTTTCGGCATTTGCTTCGGTGTAATTTTCAATAAACTCATCGCGAATTACCATGAACGAATCCATACGTTCGCTTTTGTTGGTAAGTTGTTTTTTGGCAACTTCGTAACAAGCGTCGTAAGTTTCTGCTTTAACTTTTTCGCGCAATTCTTCATCGTTGTTTTCGTGCGAATATTCACGTTTTACAACTCCAAGTTCGGTAGCCAGTTCTTCCTGAACTTTACATTGCTTTTTAATTTCGTCGTGAGCAACTTTAATGGCCTCCAGCATTACCTCTTCCGAAACCTCATCCATTTCGCCTTCAACCATCATAATGTTGTCGTACGAAGCACCAACCATAATTTCCAGGTCAGCCTCTGCCATCTGTACGCGGGTTGGGTTGATAACGAATTCTTCGCCAATTCGTGCCACACGTACTTCCGAAATTGGTGTTTCGAAAGGTACATCAGACACTGCAATTGCAGCCGATGCCGCTAAACCAGCCAGTGCATCAGGCATTTCATCTTTTCCAACAGAAACAAGCGAAATCATTACCGCTGTTTCGGCATGATAATCATCGGGGAAAAGCGGACGAAGTGCACGGTCGACCAGGCGGGCTATCAAAATTTCATCATCACTCGGACGGGCTTCTCTTTTCAAAAATCCACCCGGGAACCGGCCTGCTGCCGAGAATTTCTCGCGGTAATCAACCGATACCGGCATAAAATCTACATCTTCTTTGGCTTCTTTTGCTGAAACTACTGTAGCCAGCAACATGGTGTCACCCATTCGAACCACAACCGAACCATCAGCCTGTTTGGCCAGTTTGCCGGTTTCAATGGTAATTGTTTTGCCATCGGCAAGTTCAATTGTTTTAATTGTTGCGTTTACCATAATCTAATAAATCAATAAAATTTTAAATAATTACAATGGGTGGTGAGGTTTTGTAATTTTAAAAAGAAAGGCAATACACTGCATTGCCTTTCAACTATTTTACTTACGTAAGTTCAATTCTTTAATAATCGCACGATAACGTTCGATATCTTTTCTTTTCAGGTAATCAAGCAAACTACGGCGCTTTCCTACCAGTTTAATCAATGCACGGCGTGTGCTGTGGTCTTTTTTGTTTTCTTTCAGGTGTTCCGTCAGGTGGTTAATCCTGAATGTGAACAATGCAATCTGACCTTCTGCACTACCTGTGTCTGTTGCTGCTTTACCATGTTTGGTAAAAAGCTCTTGTTTTTTTTCTGTTGTTAAATACATTTTAAAGAACTATTTTGTTATACAATGTTTAAGCCGCAGCATCGCTTTCAATAACAACAGCTTAAAATTAATTCGGGCGCAAATGTAGATAAAAGTTTTTGATTTTCAAACAGATATTGGCAGTTTGAAGCATTTGTTGATGTAAAAACTCTGATTTTTAGTAAAATATGTTTAGGTGATGAATTACAGTATGTTAACTGATTTTTTGTTAACAACCGTTTATTTAGTTGAAAATTGGCTAAGAAATAGAATTTTACTTTTCTTTTTACCCGTAAAAATTGGTTGTATTCACTGTAAGGTGTTAATAAAAAGCAGTTTAGGAAAATAAATCTGTTAATGGTATTTCGTAATATTGTATACCCTTATTTTTTATCAATTAATTACATTCGGTGAGGGGTGGCTGGTGAGCTACCCTTTTTTTTATATCTCCAATCCGGAATTAAAAGTTACCACAGCTCCCTGGTATTCCAACAATGTAGTCCAAAACTGCTCCGAGAGATTTATTTTTTCGTCGTTTACTGATGTGCGGGTGGAGATAATGTAGATTTCAAATTCGCTCAGGTCTGGCAGGGCAGGGCCTTTTGCCGATAGCTGCTGAATTGTCTTTTCGGGTTCGTCCATCATTTTTTCGATATTGCCTTTCCAGTTTTGGCCATAAAAATTAAACAGGTTGCTGTTTTCGAGCATATCGGAATAAATTACCAGGGATTTTAGGTCTGCCTCTGTCCTTTTCATTTTTATCAACTCGCGGGTAACTTTCTGGTATATTTTCGAAGCATTGGTTCCCCAGTCGGCACTGCCCAATACATCGGAAAATGCCTGTTCCAGTTCGTTATAAAACCTTTCCACTTCATCTTTACGATTTAACGGATTTTCGCCAAGCATACCGGTTTCTGCCACTTCAATTTTAACGGTTTTCGATTTCGAGTCGGATACTTCGTTAATCAGCGACAGCTTTATTTCTCCTCCCGAAAATCCCCCTGTTTCCTTATCTAGTTTCATCAGCGACAACAATTTAGGCAGATTCTCTGATGTGAAATTATCATCCCTGAACCGTTCGTCGGTAACATCGATAAGTACACAAACGGCTGTATTTTGCGGTGTTTCGGTTTTACACGAAATTAGCATAACCATGAAAGTTAAGGTTGAGAATATGATTTTAATTCGTCTCATCGTTGTGGTTTTAATGTTTAACGGTGCATGCAAAGCCGGATTTTCATAAAGCTTTTATGGATGCACCTTATTCTTTTGTGTATTATCCCCGGCTTAAAAGCCGGGGTAAGTTATAAAAGGGAAGATTTTATCTTTCCTCAAGTTGTTTGTCAACAAAATACCCCTTTAAATCTGGCACAAGTTCGCCCCACGATCTTGGTTGTTTATGATTGTTTCTATACGTAAGGTTTGTATCGCGGTAGTTAAAAATTGCCTCTTTGTACCGGTTGTTTATTTTTCGTTCCATTCCCTGGCAAAAGGCCAGTATTTTATTGTAATTACCGGTAATTTCTGTTTTTCTGTTTCTTAAATTCTGTAATCGGTTTTTCAGCACCTCTGTTTTATCGGTAAATTCTTTCTGAATTCTTCTTTTTTCCGAATCGAAATGTTCCTTTTCGGCTTCTCTTTTATTGCTTACTTCTTTTTGAATAACCAGAAATTGTTTTTCTTCCCTGTGGTATTTTTTGTAAACCTCGTGGAATTCGTTACTGCTGTCGTGGGCAAAAAACGAAGCCACTGTTCCCACCATAAAAAGAATGATGCCGATGGTAAAAAAGGTCCATTGGTCGAGAAGGAGCTGTCCTTCGGGAACACCCAACTCGGCCAGGTAATTTGTTCGCAAAAGTGCGGTAAAATAGCTAATTGTACCAACCGTTAAAAAGAGTACCACAAACAGGAAAGGATAAATGGTTCGCTCTTTTGCCTGCTTTAATATTTTTCCTGCAGCATGAGCCATAAATGGTAATGTGATTACCAACACACCCGCCATAATGAGAGTTAGTAACGGAGTTTCCCGAAAAGAGATAAACACCTGGTTATTTAACGGGAACTCGGCAATTCCAATTCCGAAGAGCAACAGAATGTAAGCCCAATAAGGTTTAAACTGAATGTTTGTTTCCTGCCGGTTGTGTTTATCTGAAACCTGCTCCCAACGGGCTTTTATTTTTTCAACCCGTTTCTTCTCCAGTTGATAGTGCGGCGAGTTTTCAATGTCTTTTACGGTGTCCAGATGATTGATAGTCAACTCATCCAGTTTTCTGTTTTTATCTGCTTCTGCTTCATCCAGAAGTTCGTTAATTCTGGTTTCGTTCAATTCCTCCAGCTCCTGGTTTACTTGTTTGAAGTTGTTTTCTTCCAAATCGTTTAAAACCTGTTGCCCGTTTTGATAAAGCGCTTCAACTTCGGCCTGGTATTTACTCCGTATTTCCTGTTCAACAGGTGTTGTAAAACTGTCATCAACCGAGGGAAGATTCCGTTTACCGTCTTCTTCACCTTTATCTTTGCTTTTTTGCAATTGTTGCTGATGATTTTTTGTCAGATCTGCTTCAAGGGTATACTGATATTCTTTCAGAAAATTTTCTGTTTCCATGGCTTTTTATTTTACGTTAAGTAATTTTTAAAACGAAAATGCAAAAACCAAAGTATGTAACATGGTGAATTTATGCTACTTAATTCGTTGATTTGACCTTATTGTTCGGTAAAGTGTTGTGCCGGTTCGATAAAATTATCCTTCAATGTAAATTAAACTTTTCACAAAAGAATATGTCAGAATAAAATGAGGTAAATCATTATGGCTAAAAACTCGTTTTTCTCAAAACTGACCGGTTGGCTGCAATCAACAGAAATGTTTGAGCGTCCGTCGAGAAATATTCCCGGGAACTGGGAGTTGTTCGAATATTATATTGATACCGAAAAGGAGCTGTTGAATTTTGATGATGAGCATCTTAAAAATAATAGCCAGTTTTTAAGGTTGGATTTGAATGAGCAGAACAACTATACAATTTCGTCAAATTTGTCGGTTTCTTTGTTTCGTACTTTGGATAAAGGAAACTGGAACATTTCTAAAAACTACATAACTTTTATTCACCCCGATAATTTCAGGAACAGTGTTGAGTTTCAGTTTGCTTTTGAAAAAGGTAACCTGAAATTGCTTAAGAAAGACACTTTGGGAAAGATTGAGTTTTTTGGTTTTTTTAGAAGGTTGGAGGACTAAAAATATATATTTTCTCATCGTAATAATTATTCACCCGGTGACGGAAAGTCATCGGGTGGATTTTTATTGATCTGTTTCACCGGATGGCTAAAATCCACCCGGTGAATAAAGCTTACAGACTATTCCAAATTTAACGGTTCATAGTCTTTAAATATTGAGACTTCGGTTTTTTCAACTTTCTGGCGGAATCCGGGCCACACATCTTCGTAAAATGTATTAATAGCATCAACACCTTCTTTTATTTTTACTTTCGCCTGTTCCACCATTCGTTCTTCGGTTGCAGTTGGCATACCCGGCCTCGAGCTGATTTGTCGTATTGCCATAAAAACTTTACCGGTAACATACTGGTCGAAGTTGCGCGACGTAATTCCCTGTGCATTTGGATTTTGTTTCCCGAAAATCAGATCTTGCACAGCAGTAATCGAGTCTTGCACCGATTTAACGGCTTTTTGTAATTCTTTTATTTCATCGCCCTTTAATCCCTTAATTTGAGCCGAAACTTTATCTGCAGTACCTTTGCTTTCAATTAACCGTTGTGTTCCTTTTGATAATGTATTCACGTCTGAAGTCAGAGCGTCAATTAATGCATTTTGTGCTTTCATTGCTTCTACTGATTTCGGAATTCTCGGATCGTAGATTACATTCAGGTTGGTCGAATCCTTCTGATCCTTAAATTCGGCCACCAACTTATAAGTTCCCGGCAACGCTGTTTTGTTCCCCCTCATTCGCGACAGGTAACGACTAATTCCTCCCCTGTCCAAACTTCCGCGCGATGGCATTTTCATTTCGCCAACATCCAACCTCCAGCTAATAACGTTCAATCCCGGATCTGGCACTTGTTTTATGGTTTTAACCAGTTCGTTGTTGGTATCGTAAATTTTAATTTTCAGGCTATCCTGTTTGCCATTTTTCCCACCAGGTCTTCCTGAAGGCATTTGACCTGATGCACGCATGGCTGCAAACCTTGCTCTCATCTCTTTGCGGCCCGGGCGTTTCTTTTTTGCGTCTTTTGGCAGATCGACAAACACTTTCATTTGTGCGCCGGTTGGTTTCGATTGTCCCTGAAATACTGCGTCGGCCGGGAAGTGTGATCCTGAATATGCCAGGCGCCCTCCAACAATAATTGCATCAGAAGGATCGAAAAGTGTTAACTTCTGTTTTAAAGCTTCGCCGTTTGTAGCTGCAATTTCGCGTAACGGGCGAATGTCGTCGAGGATATAAATGGAACGGCCGAAAGTACCAATTACCAAGTCGGCTTCGCGTTCCTGTAAATCCAAATCCATGGTTGAAACAGCCGGGAATCCATGTGTCCAGCGTGTCCAGTTTCCTCCTTTGTCGATACTTACCCAAAGTCCGTGTTCAGTTCCGAGGAATAAAAGTTTTGGCTCAACCGGATCCTGCAAAATAGAGAGTGCGTAACCAAAAACTTTTTCGTTGTCGATTATTCTTTCCCACGATTTCCCAAAATTGGTTGTATGATAAGCGTAAGCTGTAAAATCTCCCCTGCGGTAATTATTGGCAACTACCCACGCTTCGCCTGCTTCGTAATCTGACGCTCGGATTTGCGGAATCCAACTCGCCTCTGGAAGACCCGGCAGGTTTCCGCCAACATTTGTCCATGTTTCTCCGCCATCTTGTGTAACCTGAAGGTTTCCATCGTCGGAACCGGCCCAAAGTACATCTTTTTGAACCGGGCTTACTGCAATGGCAATAAGGCAGGTGTGGTTCTCGGCTCCGGTAACGTCGTAAGTTAAACCTCCACTTTCAGAGTATTTTTGTTTGGTGGTATCGTTAGTGGTAAGATCGGGCGAAATAATTTCCCAGGTCAGACCTTTGTCGGTACTTTTATGAAGGAACTGTGAACCGTAATAAATGGTATTGTTATCGTAAGGATCCTGCTCAATCGGTGCATTCCAGTGAAAACGCAATTTCGTTTCAGGATCAGGGTGGGAGGGTTTTATTGAATAGTTTTGTCCGGTAACCACATCGTACCGTCCAACATTACCTTGTTGCGACATTGCATAGCCATAGCGCGAATCATCCGGATCGGGCATAACATCGAAACCATCGCCAAACATCACCTCCTGCCACAACTCGTTAATTATTCCGCCGCTTTTCCAAACATAACCGGGGCCACGCCACGAACCGTTGTCCTGCAGACCTCCGTAAATATTATAAGGAGTGTCGTTATCAACCCGAACATGATAAAACTGCCCAACGGGAATATTCTGAACAAATCGCCAGGTTTTTCCATGATCCATTGAAATGTTCATACCCCCGTCGTTCCCATCGATTATGTGTTTCGGGTTGTTGGGATTAATCCACATTGCGTGGTGATCGGAGTGCGTTCCTCCTTCAATTGAAGTAAATGATTTTCCTCCGTCGTCACTCATCGAAATTCCACTGTGAAGGCTGTACAAACGTTTAGAATCAGCCGGATCGACATAAATTTCGTAATAATAGAAAGGACGGTTACCAATTTCGCTTTTGTCGTTTATTTTGCTGAATTTATTACCCCCGTCAGTTGATTTGTACAGAGCATTCTTTTTCGATTCAATCAGTGCATAAACGATGGAAGGATTGTTTGGTGCAATTGCCAGTCCCATTCTTCCCAAATCGCCTTCGGGTAATCCGTTGTCTTCCGAATTTAGCTTTTTCCAGTTTTTACCACCATCGAGCGTTAAATATAATCCTGAGCTTTTTCCACCCGATTTAAAGAACCAGGGCCAGCGGCGGTGTTGCCACATGTTCACAAATATTTTATTCGGATTTTTAGGATCCATTACCATTTCGCCCACGCCGGTTTTTTCATCAACATAAAGTATCTTTTCCCATGTTTCGCCACCGTCGGTAGTTTTAAAAACACCGCGTTCCGGATGTTCTCCGTAAGGATTACCGATTACTCCAACATAAGCAACATTTTCATCACGTTGATCGAGTAAAATACGGTGAATGTTTTTTGTGGCTTCCAAACCCATCAGTTTCCAGGTTTTCCCGGCATCCATCGATTTGTAAAGACCTCCTCCAATGTTTATGGAGTTTCGCGGATTGCCTTCTCCTGTACCAACCCAGATAATGTCTGGATTAGACTGACAGATTTTTATCGCACCTATGTTGATTAATTTCTGGTCGTCGAATACTGGTTTCCATGTTGTTCCACCGTCAACCGATTTCCATACTCCGCCTGATGCAGCACCGGCATAAATAATTTCAGTATTTGAAACAACAGCATCAATCGCTACAATCCGGCCACTCATCCCTGCCGGCCCAATGCTGCGGGCTTTCATGCTCTCCAACCGGCTGATATCAAGTTTTTGCGCAGATATACTGCCTATAAATAAAAAAATAATTCCTATGATAAGCATTATGCTTTTCACGGATTTAAACAGCGCTATTTTTTTCATAAATTTTGTTATTAGTTTAATAGATTTCGAATACTTTCTGTCCAATATAATTAAAAATAAATTTCTTGTTACCTGTAATATCGCCTGCCGTTTCCAAATCTTGGATTTACAACATTGTTGTATATTGATCCAAAAGTATAGGTGATTCCAAGTCCACCATCCACACTGTATTCGGTAGCAAGTTCCTGCAATTGCAATAAAATATCAGCCTCCGACAGTTCACCCCGAACAAGTGATAACTGGTCGTGAATTTTTGCAACTCCACCCCAAATACGTACAGATAATCCTTTTACGATACGAACGGAGATCATGCCGTCCAATTCAACTCTGTTTTTTTTAAAGTCGTGTAAATAGTTAGAACCTTCCAAAGAAATATTAATCGATCCCCATTTTTCCTGAATCTGATATGCTACTTGTAGCTGTTGTTGCCCAAGGTTTTCTTCTGTTTTGTCATAAATGGTACTGTCGTTGTATTGATTCAGCGATACACCAATTCCGTACAAAAACCGAAGCTGACGATGTGTTGATTCTGAATATGGAAACAAATTGTATTCAATCGACGGAAGAATGGTAGCATTAAATTTCATGTTACTGAAGGTTGAAGTGAGCAGGTTAAGGCGATTCCCGACAGACCAATGTTCGCCCAAACTTTTTACAACCAGGTTTTGAAACTCTATTTCTGTACGGTCTCTTATATGGGTTTCATCATCGTAAATGTATTTTGTGCGGTTTAGTTCATGGTCCAACTCAAATTCAATTTTCCATTCCGGTGTTATTTTATTGGCAACAATCGAATTATCGAATGACAACTCTTTATATGATTCTTCAGACTCAAAATTAGGGCGGGTTTCTAATTCAAAAACCCAGTTATTCCATCTGTCTATTACCTCTTCTTTCTCAATTTTTCCTGAATGACTGATAGAAACCTCTCTGTAAATAGGAGTTCGTGCAACATAACGCATCAGTCCCATTTTCATCATATTTATTCTCCCCTGTCTCCTGTGATCTCTTGTATCATCCGGACGAGTTGAATAAGTCAGGGTGTCATTTAACCCTTCGAATTTTTTTTGCCCTAAAAAAATGAAAGAATATTGCCTTCCACCACTTCCGGTGCTTTCTGAGGTTACGCGCAAATACACTTCGGCTTCTTTTACATCGCGAACATAATTAACGTAGGGAATTTCCCTGCGGATGTGGTTCATATCGCAAAATCTACAATCTATAAAAAGTTTTACTGCATCTTTTCGCAAAGTGTCTGCCGGCTCTTGCTGGTCCTTCTCTTGAGCATGGACTGAAACAACGAGCAAAGAGAATAATATAAAAAACAGACATTTAATTTTCATCGGAATAGGTTTTATATGAAAGATTTGACTATGGAAAATTTTGAAGGTTTAACAGAGCTTAGGTATTATTTATAAATATTTCCAAAGCAGCCGGAAAAGGTTGTAAAGCCCGCTCGAAAATTCCAAGAGAAAATGCAATTGTTAATCCGTAATTTGTAATGGGTACTCCGGCCTGACGCGCTTTCATAATACGGCTCAACATTTCGCGGCGGTTCCACATGCAGGCACCGCAGTGAATAATCAGTTTGTATTCTGAAAGATTTTCTGGAAAATCGTGGCCGCGCATACTTTCTATTTGCAGTTTTCCACCAACGTATTGGGTAAGCCAACGCGGAATTTTAACAGTTCCAATATCTTCTCCAATGGGGTGGTGCGAACAGGCTTCGGCAATAAGTACCTTATCGCCGGTTTTTAGTTTGTCTATTGCCATTGCTCCCCGAACCATTTCGGGTAAATCGCCCTGGAAACGCGCAAAAAGAATGGAAAATGAGGTCATTGGGATTGCAGGTGGTGTATCTGCTGCCACTTTTAAAAATGCCTGCGAATCGGTAACCACCAGTTTTGGTGGTTTATTAAACCTGGATAAGGCTTCTCTTAGTTCCCTTTCTTTAACAACTACAGAGAATGAATCGTTATCCAGCAAATCGCGAATGCTTTGCACCTGAGGCAATATTAACCTTCCTTTTGGCGCCTCTTTATCAATGGGCACTACCAAAACAGCAGCCTCGCCCGGGCCAATCAAATCGGCCAAAATACTCGGGCGGTTTATGTAGTCTTCGGGCGCCGATTTTAAGAGTAACTGCCTTAAATCCAGAATTCCCTCGCCGTTTAATGCCGATGTGTTTGTATGTTTTATCTTTTCTTGTTTAAGAACCGAAAGGATTGATTCATCTGCTTCAAAGAGGTCGGTTTTATTAAAGACGATTATAAATGGAATGGCGCGGTCTTTAAATTCATCCATTAACTTCTGCTCGTAGTCTCCCCAGTCGTTAAAGTTGGTTACAATTACTCCCAGATCTGTTCGGTCGAAAACAGCCATGGTTTTTGCAACCCGTTTTTCACCCAAATCGCCTGCATCGTCAATACCAGCAGTATCGATAAACAGAACAGGTCCGAGAGGAAGTAGTTCCATTGGCTTTTCCACAGGATCGGTAGTTGTTCCTGCAACTTCAGAAACAATAGAAACATCCTGGTGGGTAAGGGCATTTAAAATACTCGATTTGCCGGCATTTCTCCGGCCAAAAATTCCTATGTGTAAACGAAAAGTTTTTGGTGCCCTCATTGTTTATTTTTTAGGAATGGGAAAGTACAAATTCGATTTATTTATTCCAATTAATAAAATTTAAACAGTGCATGAAAATAAAAAAGGGTGCAAACTGCACCCTAATATTCTGGAAAGTAAAGTTTACTTTTTCTTATGTCCAGAGCAACCTTTTTTTGCTGTAGTAGATTTTTCGCCGCCACAGGTTTTACCCGAGGAGGCACAACTTTTTTTCTGAGCGTCGCTACAACCTGATGATTTTTTCTCATCAGTTGTTTTTTCACCATCTTTGGCAGATGTGCCTTTTTTCTTCTTTTTGTCTTTGTCTTTCTCTTCTATTACTGTTGAATTATAATCATCTTCAACGGTAACCATTACTTCTGATTCCTCAACAGTTATTACCTTTGCCGATACATTCGTGTTGGTCAATCCGTAAGCAACAATCAGTGCTAAAATTAATAGTACTTTTTTCATCTTCAATAAAATTAGTAGTTAAAAATCGATTCTTATTTTACTTATGTTCGAAACGGTTAATGTTTTGATATATAAGTAGTTGCAAAATACGATTTTTATTTGAATTAACTAACAACAATTGAAACAGAAATAAAAAAGGTCGTTCATCATAAGACAAACGACCATCCAAATACAAGTACTTTGAAATACTATTTTTTCTTTCCGCTACACTTTGAACTGCAATCTTTTTTCGATTTGCCTTCACAATCGTCAGCTTTAGCTGTTTTATCTCCTGAACATCCTTTTGATTCTGTCTTCGAGTCAGCGCAACCTTTGCTTTTTGATTCAGCTTTTGCTTTTTTGTCCTCCTCCTTATCCGGAGTTACGTTATTATCATTAACGTCTGCAACAATTGTTACTGTTTCTTTTACTGTTTCAACACTAATGTTTGTCACTGCCAGTGATACACCGTATGCTGCAACTAATGCTAATACCAATAATACCTTTTTCATGATTTCTAATTTTGAGTTATACAATAAATGTTTATTTTAATTTAGATTCAATATTAATAAGATTAATAGATAAAACCAAGCATATATTAATATATTTTAATCTTAAATCAATTAAGTATTGCTTAATATTCTTGTAGTGAATGAGTTGTGGAATTGTTAATGTTTTGTTAATGACATGAATTATTTAACTTCCTAACCTGCAAACCGCTTCTGGAGTAATTAATTCTTCAAATTCCTGTTCAGATATATGACCTGATTTAAGTGAAGCTGCTTTTACTGAAATTCCCTTTTCTTTTGAACTTTTTACAATTTCACTTGCCTTGTTATATCCTATTTTTGGAATAAGTGCCGTTACCGTAGCCGTTGAATTCTCAACATTTTTTTTGCAAACTTCTTCATCGGCGGAAATTCCTGAAATACATTTTTCGCGGAAGATTTTGCAAGAGTTCGATAAAATGGTAAGGCACTCCAACAGTGAGTGGGCAATTAAAGGCATAAACTGATTAAGTTCGAGGTTGCCGGCGCTGCATGCCTGTGTGATTGCCTGATCGTTACCTATAATTTTCATGGCTGCCTGTGCAACAGCTTCAGGGATAACAGGATTTACCTTTCCCGGCATAATGGAAGAACCAGCCTGAAGCTCGGGTAGGTTTATCTCTCCCAATCCTGCACCAGGGCCGCTTGAGAGTAGCCTAAGGTCGTTGCTGATTTTTAAAAGGTTGGAAGCACAAGCTTTTAAAATACCTGAAACTTCAACAAAAACATCAGTATTTTGGGTGCCATCGATAAGGTTCTCGCTGCGTGCAAGCCCAATGTTTGTATTTTCGCGCAGGCGGTCAACTATCCTGAAAATGAATTTTTTAGGTGCGCCAAGTCCGGTGCCTATCGCTGTTCCGCCAAGGTTGACAACACGCAGGCGTTCTTCGCATTTGTAAATACGCCAGCGGTCGCGGTTAAAGGCTTCAGCATAAGCACTCATTTCACGACCGAGAGTTGTCAGCACTGCATCCTGTAATTGAGTACGTCCTATCTTCACAATATGCGCAAATTCTTTCTCCTTTTGCTGAAATGCCTCCTGCAAATTCAAAACATTCTGTTCCAGTTCGCGAAGTAACCTAATTGCAGCTACTTTTAAAGCAGTGGGGTAGGTATCGTTGGTCGACTGGTGCAGATTGATATCGTCGAGTGGAGACACATTTTCGTATTCTCCGGGCTGTGAATCGAGAATTTGCAGAGCACGGTTTGCAAGCACTTCATTTACATTCATATTAGTAGAAGTTCCTGCGCCACCTTGCAATGCATCTATAACAATATGTTCGTTTAACAGCCCCTGTGCCATTTCGAAACAGGCTTTTTCAATGGCTTCAGCTTTTCGGGCGCCTTCCCAAAACCCAAGCTGGTTGTTTACCTGGGCACACGCCAGTTTTACATCACCAAATGCTTTTATTAATTCAGGATGAACTAAATCCCCGGAAATCGGAAAATTTTCAACTGCACGGGCTGTGTGAATTCCCCAAAGGGCATTTGCAGGGATTTGTTTTTTGCCCAGGAGGTCTGTTTCTTCCCTTGTCTTTACCATGATTTGCCTGTTTTTAGGATTACTTGATTTTCTTATTAACAATAAACATCATCTCTGCCGGCTTCCACTCGTTTTACCAGTTTTTCAGCACGCTGTTTAACCAGTCCCGACATTCCGTTTATGGTGCTCTGTATTAACTGGTTGCCAACTTCGGCAGTTGTCGGCGATGCATAGTTTTTCAGGTATTCTTTAAATGAGCTTAAAGCATTGGGTGCACAGTGTAGTTTAATATCGCCCGGTTTTGCCAAATCCATAAAATCCTGTCCGGTTCTTCCCAAACGGTAGCAGGCAGTACAAAACGATGGAATATAGCCCATTGATGCCACGTCGCGGATAACCTCGTCGAGCGAGCGGTGGTCGCCTAAGCTGAATTGACCTGAAACTTCGTCTTCTTCTTCGTACCCACCCGGGTTGGTTTTGCTCCCTGCCGAAATCTGGCTCACACCAAGGGCAAAGGTTTCGCGGCGCATTTTTGCTGTTTCGCGTGTCGACATGATTATGCCTGTGTATGGGACTGCCAACCTTAAAATAGCAACGATTTTCCGGAATTCGATATCGGAAACAGGGAAGGGTGGGTGGGAGGCAAGGTCACTGTTTGTTGCGGGTTCCAGGCGCGGAACACTGATTGTATGTGGCCCTACACCAAATTTTTCTTCCAGCTCAAAAATGTGCTGCATCATTGCCAAAATTTCAAATCGGTAATCGAACAGGCCAAAAAGAACACCAATACCCACATCATCAATACCGGCTTCCATCGCACGGTGTAACGACCATGCACGCCAGTTATAATCGCGCTTTTTGCCGCCAAGATGAACTTTTTGGTAGGTTTCGCGGTGATAGGTTTCCTGAAAAATCTGGTAAGTTCCTATTCCATAATCTTTTAATTCTCTGAACTCATCTTCTTTTAACGGGGCGACATTTACGTTTACCCTTCTAATTTCGCCATGGTCTGTTTTAACGTCATATATGGTTTTTATAGAGTCGAGAACATATTGAAATCCTTGTTTAGGATACGATTCCCCGGCAACCAAAAGAACACGTTTTTGTCCCTGGTTGATAAGTGTCTTTACCTCGTTTGCAATCTGATTATGCGAAAGTACAGACCGTACAATGTTTTTATTGGTAGCACGGAATGCACAATAAAGACATTCGTTGGCACACAGGTTTGAAATGTAAAGTGGGGCAAATATTACAAGTCGTTTTCCATAAATGGTTTCTTTAACTTTGTTGGCAGTGTTAAAAAGCTCAGCAAGCATTTCGGGATCACTAATTCTGGTTAAAACAGCTACATCAGTAAGGTTTAGCCCTTTCATCCCGGTAGCTTTTGCTAAAACTTCTTTAATTCTTGATGCTTCTGGATTTTTATTGTTTTCGAGTGCTTCCCAAATTTTTTGTTCGTTAATAAAATCGGCAGGTACGTTGTACATATATTTTGAGTTTAAAGTTTCGAGTTCAAAGTTCAGAGTTTGTTATTAACTGTCTACTGAGACTAATTCACTGTTTTGCTAATCCTGATTTAACAGACACTCCCCTGACACTCCCCAGTTTTCCTGTGAGTACTCCCAGTTCATCGGTGGTCGCATCAATCACAAGGGTAATAATTGAGGTGTTTCCTTTTACATTGGGTAATCCTGTTCGGGCGAGTATTATTTCTGAAAAATGACTTAAAATATCGTTTACAATACCGGAACATTTTTCACGGTCTTCTACAATTATTCCTACAAAACCTAATCGTTTCATTTTTTAAATTTTAGATTATGAGAGGTGAGTAGTGATATTAGAAGAGAATCAGTACTTATTTCCTCAAAATCAACATACTAAATTCACAATCAGTTATCTTATTTTCTGCGGAAAGAGATGGCAGGAACTGCCGGAAAAACGAATGATTAATGAATAAAAATATTCAATAATAATTAATCAATAATAAATTATCCTCTTTCCCTAAAGTCAGCCAAAGCCTTCCTGCAGGATTTTGGGTGTAAAAATAGAAGAATATTTTACAGCTTAGTATGAGAAATGTCG
>JBDLJS010000080.1:0-19884 GCA_039714235.1 Bacteroidota bacterium
TAACGTCTGAGTAAGCTCAAACATCATCTTATATCGTTATTAGTTTGTTACTATTATTTCCCATTTTAGCTGTATAAAGTTACTTTTTCTATTAAATAATGTCATCTAAAGGATTTTTAATATTCATATTATTTTGTGCAACATGGGTGTACCCCTGGGTTGTTTTGATACTATCGTGCCCCATCCATTCCTGTATAAACCGGATATCAACTCCCTGTTCTAAAAAATGTGTTGCATAGCTATGCCTTAAAATATGCGGATACACACGTTTTTTTATGCCCGCAAGTTGGGCAGCTTTTTTTACTACATTTAAAATTGATGTAGGGCTATATTGATTTCTTTTTTGTCCTTCGAAAAGCCAGATTTTTGGGGTATATTCACGGTAATAATCACGTAATGCCGGTAAAATGGATGAAGGAAGATCTACATACCTGTCCTTTTTCCCTTTTCCCCCGCGTATCTTAATTTTCATCCGTTTTGAATCAATATCTTCAATTTTTAGGTCAATGGCTTCACTTCTTCTCAATCCACAGGAATAGATGAGTGCCATAACGCATTTGTGTTTTTTGTTGGCTGTCGCCTTTAACATGTCTTTAATTTCATTTTTACTCAACACATCGGGTAATTTGCGTTCTTTGGCTGGCCTGAGAATGTCAAAATATTGTTTTTCCCTTCCCAGTACTTGTTCGTAATAGAACTTTATCGCATTTATCCTTTGGTTCTGTTGGCTGGGGGAAATGCCTTTTTCTTTTATCAGGCTTAATATATAACTGTTAATTTCGTTGTGAGTAATTTGAGATAAATCCCTGTCTTTAAAATATCGAATAAAATCTTTAAAATAGTTGGTGTATATTTCTATGGTATTGTGGCTTCTCCTTTTTTGCTCAAGTATCTCCAAATAGCCGACTGGCAATTCTACCGGTATTTTGCTATGGTTCTTTTTCTCCGGTTTCTCTGTTTGGGTAGCTTCCGTTGCCTTTTTATTTAATCCCGAATAATCGATATAAGCCAAATCTTCTAACGATTTAATAAAACTTCCCAGCTCAAAATCCTCCTTAAAAATATACCAGCACTTTAACGTTGCGCTCCACCTGGCAGTGGTTGACTTCTTTAACTTCTCCTTTATTGCAAAGTCGTAATTAAACCGAATTTCAACTATGGGTTGTTGCCTGTGGTTGCCTTGTGTTAACTTTATTTGTGGCCGGTTGTTCAAATTACTTTGGTTTTGTAGCTTTAAATATAAAAATAATACAAATACAGTGTACTGTAATTCAACCGGTTTTCTCACAAATCCTTCTACCTGTTATTTTACTTTAAAAAACAACCCCAATTTTTATGTTATATAAAATATTGACTTGTAACACCCGGTTTTTGTATCTTGCATACAATCAAATACAATTATTAACTTAAATATTTTATTATGGCCCATCAAAGAGCATACCGCTACAAAAACATCGACATGTTAATGGCTTCTCAAATTATCACACAATCGTTAAGTAATCAACTCGCCGACCTGTCAATGGTCAGAAGTAACTGGACTCCCGAATATGTTACTGCCCTGCAAACCAGGATTGTCAACGCAATGGAAACCTACCTTGGGCTCGATAAAAAGAAAGAGCTGCGGGGGGCAACTGTACTGGTAACAAAATTGCAGGCACAGGCCTTGCGCGAACTCTCGTTTCTGAAACAACAGATTGAAGTCGATTTTAGCAGCCAGGCTGCAAACATTTTTAAAAGTCTGGGGTATAACAGCCACCTCAAAGCTGCACAACAAAACGACCAGGAAGCGCTTATTCAACTGCTGTTTGCATTTAAAAAAGGAATGACCGCTAAATTGAAAGACGATATAGCTGCAAAAGGTACTAACCCGGCGCTAATCGACAGGATTACCGGGTACGCCACCCAGCTGAGCGATGCAGATACAACCCAGGAATCGCTCAAGGAAACCACAAAACAAATTACTCAGGAGGCACAAACCGAATTCAACGAAATATACAACGAGTTAATTGGCGTATGTAAAATCGCATCCAATTACTACCGTTTCGACCCGCTGTTAAAAGCACAGTTTACCTTTAGCCGTGTAGTAGCTAACATGAATGCCTCGAAGCCAAAATCCGAAGAAGAATCCACTAACTAGCTTTTCGTTTAAACAGCTTCATTAACTATGATTGGAATCCCGGTCTGTTGTCCGGGATTTTTCTTTAGCCTGTTTAATAGCTCAATCGCCATCAAACATGCACCTATGTTTGTGCCACATGCATATCCATCCGAATCACACGCATATCGATTTGTATAATATGCGAACCTGTTTTAATAACACGCCTGTAAATTTTAAGAAGATACGCTTTAATTTGAAAAACATGCGCACCAATTCGAATCACACGCGCATTAATTTTTATAACATGCGAACCTGTTTTAATTATATGCGAATCAATTTTAATAACATGCCCGAAAATTTTAAGAAGATGCGCTTTTATTTGCATAACATGCGTCCTGAACTGAATCAGGTGCTCTCTTTTTTTCAATTCTCCCCCGGGGGACGAGAGGAGCGCAGCGACGGAGGAGCCTACTGCTTACTGCGACTGCGACTGATCATTGCGGACTTTCTTCCCTGCACACTGCAACTCAAAGTCGCAATCCGACCATACAACTTTTGATTTTTTTCGTTACCCTTTGGTTGAGATTAATCAATTCGTTTTTTATAAATTTATAGCCATGAAGAAATTTTGGATAATTATAGTCAGGATAATATTTTTCTTTTTGTTTGTTATAGCAGTTGTTTTGCTTTTTCTGCCCACTATGGCCCACAGATATATCGAAAAAAACAGTAAAGAACTGGTGGGGCGTAAAATAACCATGAACGACCTCGATTTAAACTACGCCTCTTTTTCCCTTAGCATCGACGATTTGGTGCTGTACGAGCTAAACGATGCCGATACCTTTTTTGCCTTTAGCTATTTTAAGGTGAATGCAGAACCCTGGCGGTTGATAAAAAAGGAGTATGCATTTAAAGAGTTTCTGCTCGACAGCTTTTATGTTTATACCGACTACGACGGCGAACATTTTAATTTCGACGATTTTATTACCTCTGAGGTTGACAGTGTGGCTGTTGAAACTATAGACAAAGGCTATCGCGAAGTAATCCGTTTTTCGTTGCATAATATAAATATACAGAATGGCGAGATTGTATTTTACGATAAAACAGCAGACAACCGGTTTAGACTTGAAAATATAGGATTGCACCTGCCAAACCTTGCATGGGACAATAAACAGGCCGATATGGGCATTAACCTTCGGTTTGGCCGTTCGGGTGGGCTGGCCTTTAACGGAAGTATCGACAGAGCAGCCCAGAAATACCAGCTCGAAGCCCAAATCGATTCGCTTCAGCTTTATCCTTTTTCAAATTACCTGGAACCCTATGCAAACACCTCGGGCATTGAAGGAACTCTCGACAACCGGCTGGTAATACACGGTTCGCTCAGTCAGTTCGACAATATCGTTATTTCGGGCAATGCTGTTTTGCATAATTTTATAATGAAAGACCTGGAGGGCACTCCGGTTATAGAGGTGGCCAAAACAGCGATGGTAATCGATTCGTTCGATATTATGAACAATTATTACCACATTGGCGAAATATCAATGCACCAGCCGCAGGTTATTGCCGAAGTGTACGACTCTTCCAGTAATCTCTGGCAGCTATTTGCACCTTATCTGGAGGAGGTTGAAATGCCTCCGGTTGATTCCATTTCCGGAATTGCCAAAGAACTGGTGCCGGTACGCTACTTTGTCGATTCCATGGTGATGCATGACGGAATTATAACCCTGACAGACCATTCGCTCAACAGGCCTTTCAACTACAAGGTGTCTGATATGGAGGCTGAAATAACAGGTATTTCGTACGAGGCCGAAGAAATTCCCGTAACATTCAGTATGTTGCTGAATAATGAAGGGATATTAAAAGGCAAATCCGATTTCAGCATAAACGATCCGTATAATTTCGATCTTACAAGCGAGGTTGATAAGCTCGACCTTGTCAGTTTTTCTCCCTATTCGGAGTATTATATTGCCCGGCCAATTGTTCAGGGACGGTTGAATTACAGCAACGAGGTAGAGATGACTCGCGAAGAGTTCAGTGCAGAAAATAAGATTTTAATAAGCGAACTGGAATTGGGCACCAAAACTGAGGATGAGAAAAAAATTAAAGCGCCGGTAAAACTTGGTTTGTATATTCTAAAAGACAAAGACGATAATATTGAAATGGACGTGCCCATGTGGGGCAATCCGACGGATCCCGATTTCGACATGGGGAAAATTGTGTGGCAAACCCTGTCGGGCTTTATTGTAAAAGTTGCTACCGAACCTTTCGGTATGCTGGGTAACCTAATCGGAACAAATCCTGAACACCTTAAAAAGATGGATATGGTACTGACACAGGACTCGCTAGACAGGCACAATGTTCAAACTCTTGAAAAATTAGCGAATATACTTGATAAGAAGGAAGAAATAATTTTTGTGCTTACCCAGGAAACACCTGCCGAAAAAGAGATGGAAGCGCTCGCAGTTAAAAATGTATGCTCGGCATACCTGCTCGAAGCCGAACATCCCACTACCCATGCCGACACCGTTTCGATGGTTTCGCACTGGGAAGATGTAAACCGTATGGATACTGCTTTTATCAACTATGTTTCGCGCCTGTCGCAGTTGGATGATACAGCAAGTTTCGAGAACCAGTGTATTGCCATAACCGGAAAAGATGAACTTTTGCAGCAGTTTACCAGCCTGGTAGAAAAAAGAAACGATGTGGTGCACAATTACCTGCTTGAAACGTTGCAGGTCGACAGTTCGCTGGTCGAAGTCCGCTCGGCCGATTTACTTAACATCAGGGCTCAAACCGACCACCCCATGTACCGCATCGAGGTTTCTGTGAAGTGAGGAAGACCGGTGACTCGTGACACCAGCATCTAGTACCCCGCCGCTTGTCCGTCTTTTCGCGACTCGGAAGCTCCGTAGTAAACTTTGTTCTTTTTATCCCACATTATGGCTTGGTAGCCACCGTATGGGCCTTTGGCGTAGCCAATTTTATGGCCTTTGCTCATCAGTGCCCTTATGGTCTGGTAATCGAATCCGCTCTCCAGCGAAACGCTGCCACCATCCCGCATTTTTTCTCCGGTCGGCTGGCTCGAGCCATCGTGGCTAATACGCGGGGCATCACCTGCCTCCTGAAGGTTCATCCCAAAGTCAATCAGGTTACAAACAATTTGTACATGCCCTTGTGGTTGCATGGCGCCTCCCATTAATCCAAAGCTAATGTATGGTTCGCCATCCTTTGTAATAAATGCCGGAATTATAGTATGGAACGGCCGTTTGTGAGGTTCATAAACATTCATGTGTCCCTCTTCCAGTGCGAACAGTTCGCCACGGTCCTGCAAAATAAAACCCAGTTTTCCGGGTGTCATTCCAGAGCCCATGCCGCGGTAATTGCTCTGGATTAGCGAAACCATATTCCCGTCTTTGTCGGCAGTGGTCAGGTAAATAGTGTTTCCCTGCTCCAATTCACCAGCCGGGTAGGAGTGTGCTGCACGGTTCAGGTTTATTGAGTCAGCGCGTTGTTTTCCGTATGCTTTCGAAATTAACTGTTCGATAGGTAAATCGTTAAAATCAGGATCAGAATAGTATTTTGCCCGGTCTTCGTAGGCCAGCTTTTTTGCCTCAATAAACAGGTGCATATATTCAGGCGAACCAAATTCCATTTCGGAAATATCAAAGTTCTCAAGAATGTTTAACATTTGTAAAACTGCTGTTCCCTGTCCGTTGGGCGGGAGTTCCCACACATCGTAACCCCGGTAGCTGGTAGAAATGGGCTCTACCCACCCGGAGGTATGGCTTTCAAAATCTTTCATGCTTAAAAAACCTCCCTGTTCGCGAATGTATGCTACAATTTTTTCGGCTATTTCTCCTTTGTAAAATACATCGCGGCCCCTTTCTCCTATCAGTTTCAATGTATTTGCCAGGTATGGGTTTTTGAATATCTCACCCTTTTTAGGTGCCTCACCGCCGGGCATATAAATTTCTTCAAATCCCGGGAAACGTTTTAGGAACGAGCTTCTTCCCCAGTAATAAGCAATCAGTTCGGTTACCGGAAAACCATTGCTGGCATAACCGATTGCAGGTGCCAGAACCTCGTTCATTGGCATTTTCCCAAATTTATTGTGCAATTCGAACCAGCCGTCAACACATCCTGGAACCGAAACCGGAAGCGGCCCGTACGATGGTATTTTTTCGTATTTATTCTCTTTAAAATATTCAAGTGTTAAATTGTAGGGCGATCGTCCGCTGGCATTTAACCCGTAGAGCTTTTTTGTTTCTGCATCCCACACAATGGCAAACAGGTCGCCGCCAATGCCGTTGCCTGTTGGTTCAACCAAACCAAGAGCCGCGTTTGCAGCAATGGCAGCATCGATGGCATTTCCGCCGGCTTTTAAAATATCGAGGGCTACCTGCGTTGCCAGTGGCTGACTGGTACAGGCCATTCCGTTCTGTGCAATTACTTCGCTGCGTGTGGCAAAATTTAGCCCGGTAATCCTGTCCTGGGCAAAAACAATAACAGACAAAAGAACTGCGAAAAAAGTAACCGGATATTTCTTCATGGTTTCAG
Source organism: Bacteroidota bacterium (assembly GCA_039714235.1). Taxonomy (GTDB): domain Bacteria; phylum Bacteroidota; class Bacteroidia; order Bacteroidales; family Prolixibacteraceae; genus Draconibacterium. The sequence goes on from JBDLJS010000080.1 coordinate 6,656, forward strand.
ATTTAGTTAAATGTTTTGAAAGAAGAAATAAAATTAATAAAAAATCTTTCGGATTTATTTTCAAAGAAGTTTAGCGATTGATTATATTCGGTAAAAAATCAGTTAATGGAACGATTCCTCTCTCAATGTGCCAATTATATTTACGAAAAACACAAAGGTGAATTAGATGAGTTATGCCTTGTTTTTCCTAACCGAAGGTCTGGCGTATTTTTTACTTCTTATCTTCAGAAACAAATTACCACACCCGTAATAGGGCCGCAAATAACTACCGTTAACGAGTTAATCGGTGGATACTCTCAGCTGCAAAGTGCCGAGAAACTGCAGCTTGTTTCAATACTTTATGATATTTTCAGGAAACATACCCAAACATCAGAAACCTTCGATGAGTTTTATTTCTGGGGCGAAATATTGCTTACCGATTTTAACGACATCGACCGTTACCTGGTAAATGCAAAAGACCTGTTTACAAATATTTCAGATTTAAAAGAGATTGATTCTGTTTTTGATTACCTCACCGACGAACAGAAAAAGGCTTTGGAGCAGTTCTGGGGAAGTATGGCCGTGGCCGATAAAAAAGGTTTTCAGGAGAAATATATAAAGATATGGGATAAACTTTACCCGGTGTATGTTGATTTTAAAAAGGAGCTTGAGAGCAAAAAGCTAGCCTATCCCGGCATGGCCGACAGGTTGGTGGCTGAAAATCTGGAGGGAAAGGATTTCAGTTTTAAGTATAAAAAATATTATATAATTGGTCTGAATGCTCTTAATGCATGCGAAAAGAAATTTTTCACCCATTTGCAGCAAATGCAAAAGGCTGAGTTTTTATGGGATTACGACAAGTTTTACCTGGAAGATAAAAACAACGAAGCCGGGTGGTTTTTACGAGATAATCTAAAACAGTTTCCAGCTCCCGGTGACTTTGAGTTAAACACGGAAATTTTCAGGCGGAATAAAAATGTGAAGCTGGTTTCTGTGTCATCGGTATTTGGCCAGTCGCAGCAGGTACCTGTTTTTCTTGAAGAAACAAAACCGGACTTCAAACAGGAATTCGACAATACAGCCATTGTCCTTGCCGATGAGTCGCTGCTTTTCTCTGCGTTGGGGGCAATTCCAGAATCTATCGATAAGGTGAATGTTACCATGGGTTATGGCGTGCGTAACTCTGTGGTTTATGGCTTTCTGATGCTTCTGGTTAACCTTTTAAAAAATCGGAGAGAGGAAGGCTCAGGGTTCGTGGCTTATCATAAATATGTAACAGATATTCTGAATCATCAGTTGTTGGGCAGTGCCGGGACGGATATAAGTAAGAAGTTTGTTGCAGGTTTAAAGCAGAATAACAGGGTGACCGTTTCGTTAACCGAAATTGACTTTTCTCCACTGCATAAACTCATTTTTACGCTCCCGGAAAAGGTTGATGATTACAGTGGTTATTTTTTACAGGTGTTGGGCGTTTTTTATCAGCAGTTTAATAGCCTGGAAACAGATAATAAAATGTTGACAGAACTGATTTACTCAGTATATCAGGCAATTGAAAAACTGGGATCAGTTGTTGAAAGTGTGGCAAAGTCTCAAAACCAGCACATTAACGAGGCGGTTTATTTCAGGTTGTTTTCGCAGTACCTGCGACAGGTGTCGGTGGCATTCGAAGGTGAACCGCTCAGCGGCCTGCAGGTGATGGGAATTCTTGAAACACGGTGTCTCGATTTTCAAAACCTGGTTATTCTGGGATTAAACGAAAACAAATGGCCGCGAAAGTTTACAGCTCCTTCGTTTATTCCTTATAATATCCGCAAAGGATTTGGATTACCAGGTATTGATGAACAGGATGCCATGTACGGATATTATTTTTACCGGTTAATTCAAAGGGCGAAAAATGTAACAGCAACATACAGTGTGGTGAAAGAGGGGATAGGTACCGGTGAACTTAGCAGGTATGGCTACCAATTGCAGTACGATTCGGCCCATAATCCAGAAATGGTAAACCTTGAATACGTTTTTGCAAACGATCCGGTAGAAGCAATTCAGGTAAAAAGCTCTCAGACCATTGTAAACAAACTGCTCGAAAATAATTCGGAGGAACATCCGCTTTCGCCCAGTGCCATAAACACTTACATTCATTGCAGCCTCAAGTTCTATTTCAGGTATGTAGTTAAGTTGCCCGAGTCCGAAGAGATCAAAGAGGAGATTGACGGGGTGATTTTTGGAAATATTTTCCACGATACACTCGAGGTGCTTTACAAACCTTTTTCCGGTAAGGTTATAAATAAAACCGACATTGAAAATATTCTGAAAGACAAGGTTATGCTGGTAAATGAAATTACCAAACAGATTGCTGTTCATTACCTGAAAAAGAAGAAACCAATTAAAGATCCAGTTAAACCTCAGGGAAAAACAGTGTTGATTTTCGAAAACATTTTAACCTACCTTAAACAGTTGTTGAGAGTTGATATTGCTAATGCTCCTTTTACGGTTGAAAGTTTGGAAGTGCAATATAAAAGCCGCCTGAAAACAGACATAAACGGGAAAAAGAATTCCATCTGCATAGGCGGAAAAATAGACCGGGTTGACCGTGTGGAAGGGGTAACACGGGTACTCGATTATAAAACCGGGAATGTAGAATCGCAATCATTTAAACAGGTTGATGAACTGTTTGAACGTGATGCTAAAAAGCCTAAAAAAGAGATATTACAAGCTCTCATTTATTCGTGGGCATTAGGTGAAACAACCTCTGAAACCGATATCCAACCAGCTATTTACGGATTACGGAATCTTTTCTCCGATAAATTTTCACCTGATATTACGTGGAATAAAAACAAGGTGTTGTTTGAAGATGTAAAAGATGAATTTATAGGGCAGTTGGAAGGGCTGGTATCAGAAATTTTTTCGGAGCAAAATATTTTTAAACAAACCGAACATCAGGATAAATGCCGGTATTGCCCTTACAGCAACATTTGCCGGCGTTTTTAATCCTAAGAGTTACGAAGTTCCCTTCGGATTAATTTTCATTCTTGTAACTGAAAGGTTAATATGTTTCCTGGTTGATTTTCGTCCAACTGGTTAATGTTTATCATATTATTCTCCCAGGTATTTTTTATACAAATCGGGACGTAGTTTTTTTGTCCGTTCCACTGCCTGGTCATGTTTCCAGTCGTCAACCAGCTTATCGTTTCCGCTTAACAGAATTTCAGGCACTTTCATCCCTTTATATTCTGCCGGACGGGTATAAACGGGTGGGCTCAACAGGTTATCCTGGAACGAGTCGGTGAGTGCAGAAGTTTCATCGGAAAGCACCCCGGGTAAAAGGCGAACTACGCTATCTGTTATTATTGCTGCCGCCAGTTCGCCCCCGGTTAAAACATAATCACCCACCGAAATTTCTTTGGTGATGTATGTATCGCGTATGCGTTGATCTACTCCTTTATAGTGGCCGCAAAGTATAATAATATTCTTTTTAAGCGAAAGGGTGTTTGCCTCTTTTTGGTTGAAAAGTGCACCATCGGGAGTGGTGAAAATTATCTCGTCGTATTTGTGCTCTTTCTGTAACGATTCAATTGCCTTTTCAATTGGTTGAATTGCCATAACCATACCGGCTCCTTTCCCGAAAGAATAATCATCAACACGCCTGTGTTTATCTTCCGAATAATCGCGGAGATTATGAATGTGAATTTCAGCAAGGCCTTTTTCTTTTGCCCTTTTTATTATGGAATGGTTAAACGGACTTTCCAGAATTTCGGGTAAAACAGTTACAATATCAATCCTCATTTTTCAGATTTTGTACAAAGGTAAAGAATTAATTGTTCCTAAAATCCATAAAGTTTATCATGAACAATAAGAAATCATGACATAATTACACTAAATATTGGCCAAGTCTGACTTATTGGCATGGGTTTTGAATGAAAAACAAAAGATTTGTCAGATATTTCTCTGTGGAACAGGAATTGATTTAAGTGTAGCAGAATATGAATTTTAAAATATTAACAAAATAAAATTAGGAGGATAAATCATGAATTTAGTATTTAACAACCCACGTTACAATGTAAACAGAGTTTTAGTAGATGAATTGTTAAACAATTTCTTTAAAAACGATTACAGCGAAAATTATTTGAACAGTTGCGGAGAAAAACCGGCAACCAATATATTTGAAACAGAAAAAGAATTGAAGGTTGAAATAATGCTTCCGGGATTTACTAAAAAGGATGTTCATTTAAACTATCAGAAAAATCGGTTAACAATTAAAGTAGAAAAAGAGAATGAAGAAAATTCGGTGGAGTATAAATACGCCCGCCGCGAATTCGAAGCATATAATTTTGAAAAGCAGTATCGTGTTCCAAAAACGGTAGAAGTCGAAAAAATTAGTGCAAACTTTAAAAACGGTGTACTTACCGTAACACTTCCGAAAAAAGAGGAAGAGGTTGAGAAAGCTCCGGTTGAGATTAAGGTTTCATAATTGGTTATATAGGATTAGGTAGTATGGTTTAGGCCTGTTTGTCCGTCACCCGACGGATAGGCAGGCTTTTTTTGTTTTTTCATTTTTAACAGGGCCACATTTTTTTCAGTTCTGATTTTCATGATTATTTTTACCTTTATAAAATCCAACTAACCTGAAATGTTTATATAGAATTCAAAAAGATTAATCATCATTAACAGAAAACCTGATTTATGCTCGAAAGATTGAAAGAAGAGGTCCTCCAGGCCAATCTCAATTTGGTTAAACACGGTCTTGTGATGTTTACCTGGGGCAATGCCAGTGGAATAGATCGCGATAAACAATTGGTGGTAATTAAACCAAGTGGTATTTCTTTTGAAAGAATGAAACCAAAAGATATGGTAGTACTCAATCTTTATGGTCAGGTCATTGAAGGAAATTTGAAACCATCAACAGACGCACCAACTCATTTGGTTTTGTACCGTCAGTTTGAAAATATTGGCGGGGTAGTCCACACTCATTCGGAGTGGGCAACCAGCTGGGCCCAGGCTGGTATAGGAATTCCGGCAATTGGTACAACTCATGCCGATTGTTTTTATGGAGAAATACCATGTACCCGGAAATTAACCAGAGAAGAAATTGAAAGCGATTATGAACTTGAAACCGGAAAAATAATTGTTGAGCGATTCAATGAGTTGGATCAGGACTCAATCCCGGGCATTTTAGTAAATAATCACGGTCCTTTTTCGTGGGGAAAAGATGTACAGGATGCTGTACTCAACGCTGTGGTACTTGAGGAGATTGCGAAAACAACTTACAGATCAGTTCAACTTAATCCTGAAGCAACAATGGATAATGCATTACTTGATAGACATTATCTTCGTAAACACGGTAAGAATGCCTATTACGGTCAGTAGAATCAACCTGAAGTCAATAATAATTAATCAATAAAAAATGAGCACAAAATACACCATTGGCCTTGATTACGGAAGTGATTCAGTTCGGTCGTTAATTGTGAATGTTGAAACCGGAGAAGAAATAGCCGGTGCTGTGTTTAATTATCCGCGCTGGCAAAAAGGGATGTATTGCGATGCACCCAATAATCAGTTCCGGCAACACCCGAAAGATTATCTTGAAGGCCTGGAATATACCATTGTTGAAGCCTTAAAACAGGCTCCCGAAGGAGTAGCTGAAAATGTGGTTGGAATTTCGGTTGATACCACCGGTTCTACCCCTGTTCCTGTTGACGAGAGGGGAACGCCGCTTTCTTTAACGCCCGGTTTCGGGGAGAATCCCAATGCCATGTTTGTTTTGTGGAAAGATCATACTGCTGTAAAAGAAGCAGATGAGATTAATGAACTGGCCGGAAAATGGGAAATAGATTTTACCAAATATGAAGGTGGAATTTATTCATCCGAATGGTTCTGGGCCAAGTTACTGCACGTAATCCGCGAAGATGCCGGTGTTTACCGTGCTGCCTATTCGTGGGTGGAGCATTGCGACTGGATTCCGGCATTGCTCACTGGTAATACAAATCCAAAGACCTTGAAACGCAGCCGTTGTGCAGCGGGACATAAAGCTATGTGGCACGAAGCTTTTGGCGGATTGCCTTCTGAAGAGTTTTTAAATGAACTCGATCCAATGCTTGCCGGATTAAAAGACAGGCTCTATAAAGAAACATTCACCTGCGATGTTTCAGCAGGTAAATTAACTCCGGAGTGGGCTGAAAAGCTGGGTCTTTCAACCGAAGTTGTGGTTGGAGTAGGGGCTTTCGATGCTCACTTGGGTGCAGTAGGAGCAGAGATTGAGCCTTACTATGTTTCGAAAGTGATGGGCACCTCAACCTGCGACATGCTGATTGCCCCGATGGAAGAGGTCGGCGACAAACTGGTTAACGGAATTTGCGGACAGGTAGATGGCTCAATTGTTCCCGGTATGATGGGGCTCGAGGCCGGGCAGTCGGCTTTTGGCGATATTTATGCATGGTTTAAACAGGTGCTTGAGTGGCCGCTGAAAAATATTCTGGTTAACTCTGAACTGATTGACAAAACGACAAAACAAAAACTCATTGAAGAAACATCGGATAAAATTATAGCAAAACTGAGCAAGGAGGCTGAAAAAATCCCAATTAACGAGAGTGGAATTGTTGCCCTCGATTGGATGAATGGCCGTCGTACTCCCGATGCCAACCAGGCTTTAAAAGGTGCTATTGCAGGTTTAAACCTGGGCTCTGATGCTCCCCGTATTTTCCGGGCTTTGGTGGAAGCAACTGCCTTTGGCTCAAAAGCCATAAACGACCGTTTTGTGCAAGAAGGTGTCCGTATCGACGGGATTATTGCTTTGGGCGGAGTGGCAAAAAAATCACCTTTGGTCATGCAAATTATGTCCGATGTATTGAATATGCCCATCAAAGTTGCCCGCTCAGAACAGGCTTGTGCCCTTGGTTCTGCAATGGTTGCGGCAGTAGCTGCAGGAGTTTATACAACAACAGCCGAGGCTCAGAAAAAGATGGGTGGCGGTATTGAAACAGAGTACTATCCAATTCCTGAAAACGTTGAGAAATACAAAGAGTTTTACGCGAAGTACAAGAAGTTTGGGAAATTTGTAGAATTTGATTTTTAAAATAGAATAGAAGAGATGCACGGCCGTGCATCTCTTCCTATTTATTTATTTTCTTCGAAACAATACAGCGATTTAAAACCCCTTAGAATTAATTGGTTGTCAACTACAACGGGCGATGCATGAAAGTTATCATCCAGGTTGTTTGATGATAAAATTTCGAACTTTTCACCGGCTTTAACCACCAGGCAGATATCTTTGGCTGCAATGTACAACCGGTTGTCAACACCCGTTGGAGAAGAAAATAAGGTACTTATTCCTTCCAGCTTCTCTTTCGCATAATAAACTGTTCCGTCTTTTGAGTTCAAACAGGTTAGGTAGCCGTTGTTTACCCTTAAGAAATAGAGTTTTCCATCCATCAAAACCGGATTAGGTGTATAAGGAGTATTCTCGTCGTACCTCCAGACTATTGCATCTGTTTGGGCAATATCTCCTTTAGCTTTCGACAGATCGATAGCCTGCAATGCGGCACCGCGAAATCCGCTAGTCAGGTACAACATGCCATCCCCGTAAACCGGAACCGGAATTACATTTCGTGTAAGGCCGGTACTTGTCCATAGCAATTCGCCTGTTTCAAAATCGTTGCTTCTTATGTTTGTTGTGGCACTGGTAATTACCTGTGTTCTTCCGTTTGCTTCAACAACAAAAGGTGTCGACCATGATGTTCTTTCATCTCTTTCCAATGTCCAGATATCTTTCCCTGTTTTTTTGTCAATGGCATAAAGGTAAGAGTCGCCTTCATGATCCCACTGTACGAAGATTTTGTCACCATACAAATAAGGAGATGCTCCTTCTCCAAAACTGGCGTGTTTTTCCATTTGCCCGAAATCGCGTTTCCAGAGAATATTGCCATCAAAATCAAGGCAGTACAATCCTCGGGAGCCGAAATAGGCATATATAAATTCTCCGTCGGTAACAGGCGAATTCGATGCCCAGCTACCCAGTTCATGGGTGCTTTCCAGTGGGTGCTCTTTTATTACGATTTTTTCCCAGATAATTTTCCCGGAGCTTCTGTTAACACAAAATACTTTAAAATTATGAATGAACTCAGTGCTGGAAGGATTCATCCAGCTGCGGTTATTACCATCTTCCTTCGATTCAATTTTTGCTTTTTCCGAAGTTTCTACAGCCGAAAGAACAATTATTTTGTCTTCCCAAACTATTGGTGTTGCATGTCCTTTACCGGGAATTTCTGTTTTCCACTTCAGGTTTTTAGTTTCACTGAATTCAACCGGAGGATTTCCTTTTATTGCTGCTCCTGTCCCAAGCGGCCCGCGCCACTGTGCCCAGTTGTTTGTAACCTGGTTTTGGGAACTGGCAATCGTAACAAAGAGGAATAGAAAAAGGGTGGATAAAACTAATTTGGTTTTCATAGTAGTGAAGTCTAAGTTATTTCTTTTTAGACAAAGATAAAGCGTTTGGGTTTAATGTGCTGAATAGAATATGTTTTCTGGTCGGTCGTCTCCCGACTTAAGTTCGGGTGACGACTATATAATCTTTGAGTCCGGGTAATGACTGACTTACTCGACCTCAAAACTATTTACCGTCTCAAATTGCCATATCTCTAATATTTGCGAAACTGGTATTTCATACGGAGAATAATCGGGATTAGAAGAAACCAACAGGAATTTATTAACTTTTAAGCGATTGTAAACCAGCTTAAAAACAATGCCTTCGTCCTTGGTAACCACAATGCAGGCTTTGCCATCTTTAATATCTTGCCAGTTTTCGACAAAGGAACAGGTAACCCACGAACCTTCTTTCACCGGAAGCATTGAATCGCCTGTAATCTGGAACGAACGGTAGGTTTTATTTTCGGGCAAAAACGGAAGTTTAAATTTTGGCAGCGAAGCAATAAAATCGAGATCGCCGTAGCTGTTTGTGTAGCCTGCCTGTGCTTTTACCGGAATCATCTCAATGTTTTCTTCTCCTTTGTTGTCAACCGAAATGGTTAGCAGGCGAAGTTTGTTGCCGGTTACATCCACATCGAATCCTTTCTCGATTTGCGAAAGTTGAAACTCCGACAAAATCTCGAGCCTGTACCTGATTAACGCATCGAGCGAAATATTAAAATACTCCGAGATTTTTATAAGGGTTTTAAACGGTGGCTGTACACTTTTTTCGTAACCCGAAAGGGTAGTGCGTGTCAGCCCCAATTCTGCAGCCAAATTCATTTGCGATTTTTGGCGTCTTTTCCGTAGAAATTTTAAGTTTTCAGCAAAATACATCGTTTGTAATTTTTTACACCATGTTTTACAAGGTGTGTTTATATGCAGCTATTATTCTTTGCCGTCACATTTATGTGACGGACTTTGAAATGCCAGACACCACCGGGCTTTAGCCCAATATGCTCATTTTAAGGACTAAAGTCCAATCTTTTCGAACAATCCTTAAACCGTTGGCTTAGCATAGCCATCCTTTCGGGAAAAGCCAAACGGCAAAGGATAATCCTATTTTCACACAGCCTGTTTCGCTTGGTGATTGTTGGTATTTTTATTAATGGCTAAAGCCGTTTCTCTTTTTACTTACTACTCACCGGGCTAAAGCCACGGTGTAAAATCTTTTTATATTATTTTTTTCTTCCAACTTCTGACTCCCGACTCCCAACTTCCGTCTTTTCTTTCAAATATAAAAATTTTTGACTAAATTATAGTCAGAAAAATGACGATAATATTGTCAGTTTATGAACAGGCACATTGTACATATCGATTTAGATACCTTTTTTGTCTCCTGCGAGCGGTTGCTCGACCCGGGGCTTAACGGAAAACCCGTACTGGTTGGAGGCACAAACGGAAGGGGAGTTGTAGCTGCCTGCAGTTATGAAGCCAGGCAATATGGCATACATTCGGCAATGCCCATGCGAATGGCCCAGCGGCTTTGTCCCAAGGCCATTGTGGTAAGAGGAAACAGCTCTGTTTACAGTAAGTTTTCCGACAGCATAACTGAAATTGTAAAAGAGGAGTCCCCGCTTTACGAAAAATCTTCTATCGACGAGTTTTATATTGATGTAACCGGCATGGATAAATTTTATGGTTGCTATCAGTGGGCAAAGGAGTTACGCGAACGGATAATCAGGGAAACCGGGCTTCCCATCTCTTTTGGGCTTTCAACAAATAAAACGGTATCGAAAGTTGCCACAAACGAAATAAAACCCAATAACCATATGGAGGTTGAAGAGGGGCATGAAAGGTCGTTTCTGGCTCCGCTGGTTGTGAAAAAAATACCCATGGTGGGCGACCAGACCTACAAAATGCTTCTCAGCATGGGAATAAAATATGTAAAAACCATTCAGGAGATGCCTGTTGAACTGATGGAGAGGGTGATGGGAAAAAACGGGGTTGCACTCTGGAAAAAGGCCAGGGGAATCGATAACTCCCTGGTAGAGCCTTACCACGAACGCAAATCCATATCGTCGTCGTTAACGCTGGAACGCGATACAATTGATGTAAGGGCGCTTAAAAACATCCTGATGTCGATGGCCGAGAAGCTGGCATTTTATCTCAGGAATGAAAACAAACTCACATCGGTTGTTACGGTAACCATACGCTATTCCGATTTCGATACGCGCACCCGACAAAAACGTATTCCTTACACTTCGCTCGACCATACACTCATAAAAACCGTTATGGAACTTTTCGACCAGCTTTATACCCGCCGGGTACTTGTGAGGCTGGTTGGGGTGCGCTTTAGCCACCTGCTTTCGGGCAGTTACCAGATGAAACTGTTTGAAGACAATAGCCGGTTAATAAATCTTTATCAGCAAATGGATAAAATGCGAAACCGTTTCGGTCAGGATGCCGTACGACGCGCTTCCACGCTGGGAACCCGCGGAACAAGACAGATGATAAATACTTTTAACGGACAGTCACCTGTTATTCCTGCTCACCGAAGAATGTAATGTTATTGAATTGCCACACATATTACAGTTATAAGTTTGGCACAATTTCCATCGACCAGCTTATTCAGGAAACCATCGATAAAGATTATAATTCGCTGGTGCTGACCGACATTAACAACACTTCGGCCAGTATCGATTTTGTCCGCCGGTGTTCGGCAAAACAGGTAAGGCCTGTTCTGGGTATCGATTTCAGAAATGGCGCCCAACAACAGTATGTTGGAATTGCAAAAAACAACGAGGGGTTTCGCCGGCTGAATGAGCATTTAACCTACCATCTGCATTTGGGTGCAGAGTTTGGAACAAAAGCTCCTGCGTTAGACCAGACTTATTTTATCTATCCTGTCGGCAATATCCATCCCAAAGAGTTAAAAGAAAATGAATTTATCGGAGTTCGTCCGTCGCAGGTAAACAGGTTGATTGGCGATTTGAGGAATTACCCCGATAAACTGGTAATTCTCCAGCCGGTAACTTTTCGCAGTAAGCGCGATTTTAACGTGCATCGTTTACTGCGGACCATCGACAACAATACCCTGCTGAGCCGCCTGCCCAAAGGCGAAGAGGCCGACCCCGATGAGATAATGCTTCCCCGCGAGGAGTTGCTTCAGCTTTTCGGGCAATACCCGCAGTTAATTAAAAACACACAAAAGTTAATTGAAAACTGCTCGGTACATTTCACTTTTAAAGAGGCAAAAAACAAAAAGTGTTTTACCGGTTCGCCCGAAGAGGATTTTCAGCTTTTGAGAAAACTGGCAAAGGATGGCATAGAATATCGTTTTGGGCAACCTTCGGAGACTGTTGTCCGGCGCATAGAAAAGGAGTTGAAAATAATCAGGCAGATGGATTTTGCTTCCTATTTTCTTATTAACCACGATTTGGTGGAATACGCACGAAGCCAGAGGTGTTACTACGTGGGGCGGGGTAGCGGGGCAAACAGCATGGTGGCTTACCTGCTGCGCATTACCGATGTCGATCCTGTTGAGTTAGACCTTTATTTCGAGCGTTTTATTAATCCTTCGCGAGAAAGTCCTCCCGATTTCGACATCGATTTTGCATCGCGCGACCGCGACCACATCACCCGTTACCTTTTCGACAGGCATGGCTGGGAAAATACAGCCCTGGTGGGCACTTACATTACTTTTCAGTATAAATCGGTGATTCGCGAACTAGGAAAAGCTTTTGGCCTGCCATCACAGGAAATTGATAAGCTACAGGCGCTAAAAGATTTTAGTAGTCTGGATGAAATTGGACAGCTCGTAATTAAATACAGCAAACTCATTCATGGTTTTCCGAGTCACCTGAGTGTGCATGCAAGCGGAATATTAATTTCAGAAAAACCTATAAGTACATACTCGGCTACTATTATGCCGCCAAAGGGGTTTCCTACTGTTCATTTTAGTATGCTGGAGGCCGAAGATATCGGTTTTGCCAAGTTCGATATTTTAGGACAGCGGGGATTGAGCAAAATTGAAGATGCCATACAAATTGTTCAGGAGAACAGGGGGGAAGAGATTGACATTCATTACCTTAAAAGATTTAAAGAAGACGACAGGATTAAGCAGTTGCTGAAACGGGGGAATACCATTGGTTGCTTTTATGTGGAGTCGCCGGCCATGCGAATGTTGCTCACAAAACTGGAGGCCGACGATTACCTCCGGCTGGTAGCAGCAAGCTCAATTATCAGGCCGGGCGTAGCCAAAAGCGGAATGATGCGGGAGTACATTCTGCGTTACCGCGACAAGGAGCGGTGCATTGCTGCCCAAAAAGAAACCCCTGCACTTTACAAATTGCTGGAAGAAACTTACGGGGTAATGGTTTACCAGGAAGATGTAATTAAGGTTGCCCACCTATTTGCAGGGCTCACCCTTGCCGAGTCGGATATTTTGCGGCGCGGAATGTCGTGGAAATTTAAGCAGCGCAACGAGTTTGGGAAAATCAGGGACAGGTTTTTCTCGAACTGTGCCGACAGAGGCTACCCCCGGAATATTGTTGAACGTGTATGGACCCAAATCGAGAGTTTTGCCAATTATGCATTCTCAAAAGGGCATTCGGCATCGTATGCTGTTGAAAGCTACCAGGCGCTTTTTATTAAGGCTTACTATCCGCTCGAGTACATGGTGGCAACTATAAACAACGGCGGCGGTTTTTACCGTACCGAACTTTACATTCACGAAGCCCGGATGCATGGCGGAATAATTTATCCTCCCTGCATTAATAAAAGCGAAATGTTAACAGTAATCGAGGGAAACATCATTCATCTTGGTTTTGGATTTTTAAAAGACCTTGAAA
>JBDLJS010000081.1:0-19711 GCA_039714235.1 Bacteroidota bacterium
GGTTTCTCTTTCAGCTCCCCGCCAATGGTCTGTTTTATATCGTTAATACGGTAGGCCAGCAACATATCCAGGCGTTCAACAGGCTGCCACCTTAAATCGAACTGTAGCGTGTTTGCATACGATTCACCGTCGAGAGGGGCAAATATCACATTGTCAGCCGAAGTTTCGCGGTCGACTACCAGTTGCGACTGAAAATTAGTGCGGAAATATTCTGCATTTATCTGCAATTCCCTGCCCAGCAGTGTATAATGCTGAACCAGTGTAATTCCGTAGTTCCATGCTTCCTCCTGCATAACATCGTCTGTCCAAAGCAAAGGCCTTGCGTTAGCCAGCAGATAGATATTTTCGGTTAAAACATTGGCTGTACGATATCCTTTTCCGGCACTGGAACGCAGTGTGAAATGTTTGCCCATTTTATACCTGAAATGCATTCGCGGCGTTACAAACGTGCCAAACAGGTTATGAAAATCGGCGCGTATGCCGGCCATTAACGTCAGGTTTGGATGGGGTTTGAATGTATATTCGGAAAACAATCCGGGTACTTTCTCGGTACGTTGAATATCCTGCCCGTAAAGCATCTCATTAAAGTCATCGAAAATATAGCTGAAGCCGGCATTAATGGTGTGGGCACCATATTCATCCAAATCGCGTGTTAAAACTGCGTTTCCGTAAAAACGGGTTTCATTGGCATCGTAATCGGTTAATCCGTAAAACGAATTGGTTTCGTGGTGCGATATGTTCGACAAAAAGGCAATGGCAGTCCTTCCATTGGGAAGTACGTAACCGGTTTTAAAAAATCCTTCAATACGATTGGTTTTAATGTTTATTCCGTACGGATTCGAAAGGGATGGTGCCATTTCACGTTCAAAACCAACCTGTCCGCCCAAACGGTCCTCGTACAAATAGTTAATTCCTGCCTGGGCCATATGACCTTTGTGATTGTTGTATTTCCAGCGGTTACCGATCTGGATTTGCCTTGAAAGCGGTTCATCCAGGAAACCATCGCTATTCTCATCTGTCCTTTTCGATAAATCATGGGCATGCACAAACAATCCGGTAGTAACTTTATCGCTAACTACCCTGATGTTTCCGTTACCATTAAATTCCAGACGTCCGTGCTTGTTTCCGTATAAATTCAGAAAAAGTTTTTCCTGCGCATCAGGCTTTTTTAACTCGGCATTAATCTGGCCGGCAATAGCATCGTAACCATTAAGTACCGATGCTGCCCCTTTAGAAACCTGGATAGATTCCAGCCAGGGCCCCGGCAGGTAGGTCAATCCAAAAGTTGTTGCCAAACCTCGTAAATTGGGCATATTTTCTACCTGTAGAAGCGAATAAGTTCCTTCCAATCCCAGAAGCCTGATTTGTTTTGCCCCGGTTACGGCATCGCTGTAACTCACATCAACCGACGGGTTGGTTTCAAAACTCTCGGCAAGGTTACAGCAGGCAGCCTTGTGCAGTTCTGCCCCGTTTATATTTTCAGTCTGAATAGGATTTATAACCGAAAGATAGGTGCCCCTGTCCTTTTGAACTACCGTAACCTCGTCAATTTCAAGGTTCGGTTCAAGAACCACCTCAATCGGATTGGAATCATGAATATGAACTACTTTTTGCTCGTATCCCACAAAACTGAAAACCAGCATATGCTGAGAGCTTTTCTTTTTTATCTCGAAGGAGCCATCAGGTATAGATGCAACTCCTTCCTGTGTTCCCTGCCAAAAGATATTTACACCAGGCAGGGGTTCTTTTCCGCTATTGCCATTCCCAAACACTTTACCTTTTAACGTTTGAGATTGTGCAAATACCGGAAACAGTAAAAACGTATATAATATTAATTTTTTCATTTTGCTTAAGATTAAATTATCCAAAAATGAATATTGCTGTTCGTCAACTGACGGGTTCAGCCTCTTTTTCATGAGATTCCGAATCATGTACGGAATAACGTTCTATTCATGATAGAACTAATCTTAAGCGATGTGAGGGATTTTAAGCTGTTGTATTTGAATTAGGAAATCGAGTGAGGAGGTTACTTTAGGGGGTGGATCGATATAGTGTGTTTCTATTTCATCTGAATCTGAAAATTCTTCAAAATGAGTCTTTATCTCATTTGCAAAAACAACCAATTCAATTGGTTGGGTAACAAAGTAACGCACTTCTTCGTCAAACTGGTTCTTTAATTTAAAAAACAAGGTTTCCGGCGACGCACATCCGCAATCATCTAGATGATTTGAACAAGCATTACAACTGTTTTCGTCCCCTTCTGCATGGTTTGCTTCTGAATGATGAGAATTACAGTTGTGACAGCCAGATGAAGATTCCTCGGAATGGTGTTCCCATAAATCTTCAGAGTGATTATTATGGTACGTATCTTCGCAAGTTTCGGGGCTTACATACAAACTAACCTGTTTGTTTCCTGAGCAGGTACAATTCGATTTAATAATAACAATCCCGGTTGACGATATTAAAAATACCATCACAAAAACCAAAGATGCTATCTGCCCTATCAACTTCATATTACAAATATAACACAATAAAAGAGTAAAAGGTTGTTAATAGAATGTTAAAGATAGATAGTTAACTGATTAAATCGGTTGTCATTCCTGTGAAATCAGAAATCTTTTCCTGTTTTGAGCGAGACTCCCACTTGCGTGGGAATGATAGCCATTCAAAAATAGTAGTAAGTAGAGACGCATGGCCGTGCGTCTCTACTAACAAATATCATTTTCTTATTACAATCCCAACACCTCGGCGCCCTGTTCGAAAACAATGTCGCGCGGAATACCAGCTTCTCCGATTCTGTCGAGGTCTTTTTGAAGTGCCTCGCGGATAAATCCTTTTTCTTCAATCATTGCTTTGGCAGTATCGTAATCGCCATCGCCCTGAATTTTTAAAATGGTATTCGAAAGGTCGAGCATTGCCTGTTTCATTTTTTCGTAATCGACACGATAAGTTCCGGTAGCTTCATCGCGGGCGAAAGCACCGGTTTCCTGGAAATAGTAGAAACGCATCATATTAGCTTTGCCATGTGCGCTGGCAGCACCAAAACGTACTGAGCGGAATATACCTGCCATAAAGGTTACAAAGTTGTCCATCATATCTTTTTCGCCAAGTTCACCCATCTCGTTTAACTGGTAAACACACCAGAGGCCCAGAATGTCTGCTTTACCTTCTTCAATCGATGTGTACGAATCTTTTAGTGCTTCACGCACAGTTGAACTTTTGTCAACTGTATTTCCCATTCCCAGCCCGTGGGCCACTTCATGAAACATGGTATTTTCGAAAAAGGCCTCGAACTTAACATGTTTACGCTGGTCTTCGGCTATTAATAATTCTGAAATTGGTACCAGTATTTTATCGAATTTGGCCTGCATAGAGTTCTTCAGCTGAAGTTTACGGCTTCCCTTGGTGTTACGAACCACTTCGTCGTTTGGAAGGTTGATGGCTATTGTTTTGCTTCCTGCGTTGCAGTCACCGGCATAATAAATGGCGTCGTAAACATTCATGTCCGAATCCATTCCCGGAGTTTCGTTTTTGTACTTCTGTTCGCACGGAAGGTTTTCCTGCAATCCCGGAAGCAATGCTGCATATTTAACCAGTTTCTCGCTCCATTGTTTGTCTTTAATCAGAATAAATGATTCGTGTGCAGCTTTGTATCCGTACAATTGATCTTCGTAATTCTCGATTGGCCCAACAATAAACTCGATGGTGTTATTTTTCATCTCCATCCAGGCCACATCACTTTCGAAATATTCGTCATTTAGTAACGCTTCAGCACGCTTTTCAAGGTAATTTTTCAATCCCGGTTCTTCTGCAAGTTCGGCTGCTTTTAAAATTAAGTCAGATGCCTTTCTAACTTGCTCATCGAAAGCGACGTGGTAAGGAACTGACATCAAACTGCCATCTTCGCCCTTGCGAACCAAAGTGTAGAGGCTGGTTTTTGTTTCATCGTCCCATGCTTCAAATTCTTCCCTGGTCATATTGGCCGGATAGAAGTTTGCACCTGCCGGTTTTACTCCGTATTCAGCCAAAAACGGTTCGTTGGCATTCAATCTTTCCCACGGACCATAATTAATTTGAATGAATTTGCGGGTGTAATCACCCAAGTCCTTTTTACATAATTTCTCTTTGTCGCCAAATGCTTCTACCCAATATATCTCCTCCATTACTTTTGCAGCTTCCAGCAATAACGGCAGCATCTGTTTTTCCTTTTCCGTAAGGACACTTAAGTCTGTGGTTAATTTAAAAGAAGCAAATTCATCCGCCTTTTTTTTAATATCCTGGTTTACTTCCATTTTTGTCTCTTTTTTTGAAGTAGTTGTACAACTGAATGCAATTGCAGCAATCACTAATAAAATTAATGCCTTATTCATATTCGTTCGATTTTAATTTTGATTTCAAAACTATAAAATGTGATGTTGAAAATAAATGGTATTTGACAGATTTTATAAAAATAACGATTATAAAATGATTTCTCAACTTATCATACAAAGAAATTCATACTAATTTCTATAGTATTTAACCGATTTTAATACATTGGGATAACTCCTGGAAGGCTTACCAATCAATAATTTTGTATATCCATATATGATATGAATCATTTTGTGCTCAAAATTTATCATACAAAAATTTGTATTACAAATTATTAGGAGTTAGATTTGTCATTGATATGCTTGTATTTTGACATGATATAGTATCGAATTAAATCAAAATATAATTGAAGACAATGTTAAAAATACAATCTGTTAGTAAACAATAAATATAATTGCCAAATTAATAAACGAAATGAAAAAAGTCTGCAATAATATTTACCTGGTTTTAATTATACTTCTAATCGGTTCGATTGCCTGTACCAGTAAAAACAATTCTTCTCTTGCTGATGAAATTCAGAATAAACTGGATTCCCTGAAATCTGTTCATGCGCCGGATAAAAGAGTCGCACTTTGGACAGTATCGCTCTCAAACGAAGAAGGAAAAATAAGCGTCCTGGGAGAGGTCGATTCAGATAAAGCTTACAACGACATTAAAATTATAGTAAGCCAAAGATTTCCTAATGCAGAATTAAATATTGATTTACTTCCGAAAGAAGGAAATGAGCCGGTAGTAAACGGATTAGTCAATAATTCAGTTATTAATTTACGTTCAAACCCACGCCACAGTGCAGAAATTGCAACACAAACCCTACTGGGAACACCTGTCAGGATTCTGAAACGGGAGAACGGCTGGTACCTGGTTCAAACTCCCAACAAATACATTGCATGGGTAGATGCAGCAGCCCTGGTAAAAATAAATAAGGAAGAGCTGGACAAATATCGTGAAGCCAAAAAGATAGTTTACAACAAACAATATGGTTTTTCGTACTCAGAGGCCGACTGCAATTCGCAAACTATAAGCGACCTTGTTATTGGTTGTATCCTTCCTGTAACATCTTCTAATGCTGAATTTTATAAAGTTCAGTATCCCGATAAACGGTTTGCCTGGATAAAAAAAGATGAGGTAATTGATTTCGAAGAACTAATTAACCGGACGATTGACGAAGAAGAGCTTGTTAAAACTGCAAAAAAGTTTCTTGGTATCCCCTATTTGTGGGGAGGTACATCGTCGAAAGCAATTGACTGCAGTGGATTTACATCTACAATTTATTACATGAATGGTATAATCTTACAGCGGGATGCTTCGCAGCAAACCAAATACGGTGAATTAATTACCACCTCTTATTCATGGGAAAACCTACAAACAGGCGACCTTCTTTTTTACGGACGTCCGGCTTCTGATACCCTGCCCGAAAAAGTTACGCATGTTGCCATGTACATTGGCGACAGTGAATTTATCCATGCTTCCGGAAAAGTGAGGATTAACAGTATAGACAGTACGCGCGACAACTTTATAACAGATTATGTGCAAAAATTTATAAGAGCAACACAGGTAAAAGGCTCAGAAAATACAAGCGGTATTGAACAATTTAAGGATAACAATTTTTACAAAACAATAATTAGCGAGTAAAATGAAAACCAACAGAAGAAATTTTGTAAAAACAATAGGTGCTGCCTCGTTAGGCACTATTGCAGCAAAAAACAGTTTGGGCAAAGCCCCTTCTGTTATAAAAAGCGGAAAAATGAAATTATCGTTTAAACCATACGATTTGGAGTTAAGACATACTTTCACAGTAGCCGGATACTCAAGAAATACGACTCCTGTGATATTAACACAAATCGATTACGAAGGGATTACAGGTTATGGCGAAGCATCAATGCCTCCGTATCTTGGCGAGTCGCAGGAATCGGTAACGACTTTCCTGAAAAAGGTTGATTTGAGCCAGTTTAACGATCCGTTCAGGATGGATGAAATACTGGACTACATTGATTCTGTAGACGAAAATAACAGAGCCGCAAAAGCATCTGTCGATATCGCTCTACACGATCTTATTGGCAAAATAGTAAACCAGCCATTGTATAAATTATGGGGACTTACTCCGGAAAACACGCCAATGACTTCTTTTACAATTGGAATTGACAAACCGGATGTAGTTAAAATGAAAACCGAAGAGGCCAGCAGGTTCAAGGTGTTGAAAGTTAAACTTGGTGGTGGAAACGACAAGGAAATGATTAACACCATTCGATCGGTTACTGATGTTCCGCTGTACGTAGATGTAAATCAGGGGTGGAAAGAAAAGAAACAGGCTCTGGACATGGTCCACTGGTTAAAAGAAAAAGGAATTGAGTTTGTAGAGCAACCCATGCCCAAAACCCAGGTGGACGATATTGCCTGGTTAACTGAAAACAGCCCGCTTCCGATTATTGCCGATGAGGCTTTTCAACGTTTGCCTGATGTAGCCAAATTTAAAGGCATTTATTCGGGTATTAATATTAAACTAATGAAAAGCACAGGATTGCGTGAAGCCCATAAAATGATAACAGTAGCCCGTGCACTCGATATGAAAGTAATGATTGGTTGTATGACCGAAACATCGTGCGCTGTTTCTGCTGCTGCACAATTGTCACCAATGGTCGATTGGGCAGACCTTGATGGAAACCTTTTAATAAGCAATGATATTTATGAAGGTATAAAAGTTATTGACGGTAAGGTAACTTTAAATAATTTGCCTGGTATTGGAATAAAGAAATTAAGCTAAAATATTATTAACTATACTAAAAGTTCAATCTATGAGAAAAATTATTTTTATTATTTCACTGTTGATATTTAATCTGCAGTTGTTTGCCCAGGTGGAGATTACCGGGCAGGTGACTGATGGATCGACAGGAGAACCTCTTCCGGGAGTAACAGTTTTTCTGGAAGGAACAACTATTGGTACAATTACAAGTATCGATGGAGATTATACAATTAAAGCTTCATCGGAAAATGATGTAATTGTTTTTAGTTTTGTGGGCTATGCCACACAAAAAGTTACAATTGGCACTCAAAGCGAGATAAATATCTCGTTGCAGGAGGATGTGGCCGAATTGGATGAAATTGTTGTAACTGCATTCGGTATTAAACGCGAAAAGAAAGCGCTGGGTTATGCAGTACAGGATGTTAACGGAGAAGAAGTATCACGCACAAATCCTGGAAACGTTGTATCGGCTCTTCAAGGTAAAGTTGCCGGTGCACAAATTGTAACATCTTCCGGTCAGTTGGGAGCATCTTCTACGATAAAGATTCGTGGAAACAAATCTTTCACAGGCTCTAACCAACCTCTGTTTGTTGTAGACGGAACTCCGATTATGAACGGAATTTCTTCTGCCAGGTCATCCGACACATACACAGACTTTGGTAATGCTGCAATGGACATCGATCCATCGAATATCGAGAGTATTTCTATTCTTAAAGGTGCAAGTGCCTCTGCTTTATACGGAAGCCGGGCTGCCAACGGAGTAGTTCTGATTACTACCAAAAAGGGAAGCAGTAAACAAGGAATTGGTGTCGAAATCTCAACATCAATGGCTTTCGACGAGGTTTACCTGTTACCTAATTACCAAAATGCATACGGTCAGGGACGAAACGGTAGTGAATACGAGTGGCAGAAAAATTATTCTGAACTTACTTACCAGGAGTTCCACGATAAAAGAGAATTTCGCTGGTCGCCTGATGGTAACGGTTACAGAATGGACTGGGACGAAAGTTGGGGCTCGCGACTTGATGCTGGTTTGATGGTTGCCCAAATGGATTCACCAATTGACGAAGAAGGAAATGTAATTCCTACTGCATGGGTGTCGCGTCCTGACAATGTGAAAAAATTTTACGAAACAGGGATATCGAATATAAACAACATTGCCCTTACAGCGAACAGCGATAAGGCATCTGGCAGGTTAACAATTGGCTATACCGATCAATCGGGCACATCGCCTAACACCGATCAAACAAAGTTTAACATCGGAATCAATTCCAGCTTTCAGTTAACAGAGAAGCTTTCGTTTGATGTAAATACAACCTATACAAATTTATCAAACGACAATCTTCCACAGCAGGGTAACTCAATGAGAAACCCGTTAGTGGAATTTAACTCATGGTTTGGCCGGCAGGTTGACACGAAATACCTGAAGGAACATTATGAAGATATTGTTATTTACGATGGAGACCCAATGTCGTTTAACTGGATGATGGCCTATCCTTCGCAGCATCCAAACCCATACTGGAATGCATATAAAAATACCATGTCGAGGAAGAGAAATCGTGTTTACGGTAATACAGCAATAAATTATAATTTATTTGAAGGGGTTGATTTAACTGGTAGAATTGGAATCGACTTCTTTAACGAGCACCGTAAATACCTGTATTATCAGTATTCGCGCGACTGGACAGACATGTACGAGTTTGCAACCAACGGTAACTTCTGGGAGCAGTACAGGCTCGAAAGCGAAATAAACGCTGATCTCTTACTTAAAATTAACAGGGATATTACCGAAGACTTAAATATTTTTGCTACAATCGGAAGTAATTACCGAATGTCATACGACCAGTTCTCAACAGTTAACGGGGCTAATCTTGTAGTTCCCAATTTTTTCTCTACTTCAAATTTCGAAGGAGAACCAACAGTTTCAAATACCAAATACAAACTGGCAACCAATAGTGTATTCGCTTCGGCAAACCTGGGATTCAAAAGGTTTTTATTTTTAGACCTTACAATACGTGGTGACTGGAGTTCTACTTTGCCGAAGGAAAACTGGAACTTCTGGTACCCTTCAGCCAACTTAGGTTTTATATTTACTGATGGCTTTGGAATAGAATCAAATTTACTGTCATACGGTAAATTGCGTGCCGGTTATGCTGTTGTTGGTAACGGCACAAGTCCTTACCAGTTAAGTCCTGTGTTTTATTCTATTGGTACTACGTTTAACGGAGTTAATTTATATGGAGCTCAGGCAACATTACCAACTTATAACCTGTTGCCTGAAATGACCAACAGTTTTGAAGTTGGTGGTGAATTCAAATTCTTTATGGACAGGCTTGGTTTTGATATCACATATTACGATGCCGTAACCAAGAACCAGCTTCTTACGGTAGATATTCCTTACTCATCAGGTTACAGCGGCTGGAAAATGAATGCCGGTAGTAT
Source organism: Bacteroidota bacterium (assembly GCA_039714235.1). Classification (GTDB taxonomy): domain Bacteria; phylum Bacteroidota; class Bacteroidia; order Bacteroidales; family Prolixibacteraceae; genus Draconibacterium. The sequence continues at coordinate 9,551 of JBDLJS010000081.1, forward strand.
TCAGAATAAAGGAATCGAATTGCAGTTGTACGGAACTATTATAGAGTCGGATAATGGCTTTAACTGGGATGCAAACCTGAACTGGTCGACAAATAGAAACACTATCGTTGATTTGGCTGAAGGATTGGACGAACTGGAGATTTCATATTATTACCGTGGGACATCATTAATGGCTTTCCCTAATGAAGAATGGGGAGCACTCTACGGAACTACATTTGAACGCGATGCCAATGACAACATTATTGTCGATAAAAACGGTATGCCTAATGAAGCTGTCGATCCGGAGATACTTGGATATGTAAATCCTGACTGGATTGGAGGATTTAGAAATACTTTCTCTTTCAAAGGATTATCGTTAACCGCATTGATTGACTTCAGGAAAGGCGGCGATGTTTTAAGTATGACAAAAGCTGTAGGACAGAAAGCAGGTATTTTACAGCCAACAGTTGAAGTTGGAGAAAACGGAGATATCTTCAGGTCGGCAGTTGATGGTAATGGCAATATCCGTGAAACCGGAATTATTGTAAACGGTGTATACGAAGAGGGTGCAATGGTTGATCTTAATGGGGACGGAACAACAGAAGATGCGACGGGACAGCCCAACCAATCAATTGTTTCTGCAAGAGATTTTTGGAGAAATTCGAGAGACTGGAGCGAGCTTACAATTGTTGATGGAAGTTTTATAAAACTACGCGAAATTTCACTGTCGTATAGTATTCCGAAGTCGCTTACCACTAAAATCGGTCTTCAGAACGCATCTGTTTCCGTATTCGGAAGAAACCTGGCATTACTTTATACTCATGAAAGTAATGATGCCGGTATAGATCCTGAAGTTTCTTCAGGTGGTACTGTAGGTGGAACCGGGCTGGAGATGTACCAATTACCGCCGGCAAGAACCATTGGGCTTAAACTTAATGTCAAACTATAAATTGAATAACGATGAAACGAGCGTGTAAAAATCTTACGCACAAGAGAATAACTATAAGCGAGTTCCATCGAATACCGCTGAAAATTTTAAATTATAATGAGATGAAATTAAAAACTATTATAGCTTTATTTGGCATAACAATTTTCTTCATAACGTCGTGTACGCAAAACTTTGAAGAAATAAATACAAATCCGAACAATCCGGATATAGCACCTCTTGAAAATGTTTTTGCAAACGTTATAGAAGACATTTCAGAAAGATTTGGTATAACAGAAATGGAATATGCTGCAGCCTTTGTGGGGCACGTAACCAAAGGTACCTATACCGAAGTTATCACTTACCAGGGAAGTCCAAGTACAAGTGTGTGGAACGGAACCTACCGCTCAACCCTGTCGAATGTAAACTTTGTAATTAAAGGTGCAGAAGAGGCAGGCAATGTAAATTTACAGGCAGCAGCTATGGTGCTCAGATCCTATGCCTTACAAATGGTTACCGACGTCTATGGAAAAGTTCCTTATTTTGAAGCAGGAAAAGGTTCGGAAGGACTGATTCATCCTGTATTCGATTCAGAACAGGATATTTACAACGATCTGATTCTGCAACTGGAGACTGCCAATGATATGCTTGTTGACAAAGACTTAAATGGAATAATTGGTTTAGGAGACCTGATTTATGACGGTGATATTATGCAATGGAAGAAATTCTGTAATTCATTGCACCTGAGAGTTGCTGTTCGTATGTCGAATATTGATGAAGCAAAAGCAAAAGAAGAGATTGCAAAAATACTGAACGATCCTTCTAAGTATCCAATATTTGAAAACAACAGCGATAATGCCTTTTTAGCTTATCCCGGCGATGCTGAATGGGTTGAACCATGGACAGCCCGCCACAGCTCTATTGGTGACGACTGGATGGCAAGTGCAATTATTGACACATTGGTGAAACTTTCCGATCCTCGTTTGGCAGAGTATGCAGAGCCTTTAAAGGACGGCACTTATAAAGGCCTGGTAGTTGGAGAAGATGCCGATATCAAATACTCCAGGGTTAACGACCAGTTTGTTAATAATCCGGGTGGTTCGGTATTTTATCTGAAGTATGCTGAAGTAGAATTAATTAAAGCTGAAGCGGCACAACGTGGATTCTGGAGTGGTGGCAGTGCGCAAGACGCCTATGAAGCTGCCATAACAGCATCGTGTAAAGAATATGGTATTAGCAGCAGCGATATTAGTAACTACATGCAGGGAGCCGGTGTTGCCTGGGCCGGAAATCTGAACCAGATTTACACTCAGAAATGGATCGCCCTGTTCCGTCAAAGCTGGGAAGCATGGGCAGAAATGCGCAGAACCGATATCCCTACCCTGCCCCCTGCTGCAAACTCGGTTCACAGCGGACATAACCGCCCGCCTTTTAGGTTCTCTTATCCCGATTCAGAAAAGAACCTGAACAGTAAAAATATTCCAACCGATGTAAATGAAGTGGATAACTACTGGGGATACCAGGTTTGGTGGGATACAAGATCAGGAGTACAATAAACTTACTGAAATATTTAGACAGTGTCTAAGCAAATAAAAGCAATCCGGTTTTGGGTTGCTTTTTTTGTTTGAATTTCCCACATTTACATGAATGACAAACAGGAGAAAATTCATAAAAAATTCAGCAGCACTTACTGCATTGTCGTTAATTCCTACTTCGACATTATTTGCAGATCATTTTTCAGCGCCGAAATCATCAGTTGAGCTTCCCAAAATATTTCCAAAACGACTGAAAAAGGGCGACCTGATTGGCTTGGTAACGCCCGGTGGTACAATTACAGAAGAACAACTTTATGAAACAAAAAATAAACTGGAGGAATTTGGATTCGAGACTTATTACAACGATTCTGTTTTAGCACAATACGGCTATTTTGCGGGCACTGACAAGGAGAGAGCAGATGAATTGATGCACATGTTTACCAATGATAATGTGGATGCGATATTGGCTGTGAGAGGTGGCTACGGGGCTATAAGGATTCTCGATATGCTTGATTATTCAATCATACAGAATAATCCGAAGATACTGATTGGCTACAGCGATATAACTGCCCTGTTAACTGCTATTTACGAACGGACAGGATTAATTACTTTCCATGGCCCTGTTGGTGTTTCTACATTTAATGACTTTACCTTTAAATCTGTTGAAAAAGTTTTAATCAATCCCGGAAACCGTTATAAATATCCCTATGATCGTGATAATGATACAGCTTTGAATCCAGAGTATGACATTTACACCATAACAGGAGGTAAAGCTGAAGGCCAATTAATTGGCGGTAACCTGAGCGTACTGGAATCGATGATTGGCAGTGCTTATGAACCGGATTTTGAGAAAAAGATTGTTTACCTGGAAGAGATAGAAGAAAAAACATACCGGATTGACAAGATGTTGTTTCATCTGTTATCCTCCACAAACCTGAAAAAAGCTGCAGGAATAATACTGGGAGTTTTTGATGGATGCAATACCTCATCTGAAGGGCCTGCATTTACTTTAAAACAAGCTGTTACCGATCTGTTGAAACCACTTAGGATACCGATATCTTACGGATTGCCATTCGGGCATATCGAATCTAAAATTACCATTCCAAATGGCATTAAAGCCCGGTTAAATGCCGATAAAAATACTTTAAAACTTCTGGAAAAGGCTGTTGTTTAAAATTAGCACTCCGGTTATTTATTATCATCAGAATAATGCGCATCCACTATTCTTCTCAGGTTGTACTGGCTGGTCATTACCTGACCGTAAGCGCCTGCACTTTTAATGGCAATCAGGTCTCCCCTTTTTGTCTCTGGCATCATAACATCCTTGCGGAAAAAATCAGCCGATTCACAAATTGGCCCAACAATGTCGTACTTCTCTTCGGGTAGTTCAGAACTGATATTTTCCACCTCGTGAAATGCTTTATAAAGGGCAGGTCTAATCAACTCAGTTATACCTGCATCAACAATGGCAAACTTTTTTTGCACCCCGTTTTTCACGTACAAAACTTTTGTAACCAGTCTGCCACACTGCCCTACCACCGATCGACCAAGCTCAAAATGCAACTGCTGTCCGGGCCTCAGTTTCAAATTGTCGGCAAACACTTTAAAGTAACTTTTAAAATCCGGAATCCGGTTCTCATCCGGCGCTTCATAATCAATTCCGAGACCACCGCCAACATTAATATGCTCCAAAGTAATATTATGATTTTCAAACCATTCCTGTATTTCATTAACCCGGTGGCACAGTTTTTCAAAATCAGCCATATCCATAATCTGGGAACCGATATGAAAATGAATTCCTGCCAGATGAACGTTGTTCAGGTTTTTAACAACTGCAAGTACCTCTTCCATGTCCATCATGTTAATACCGAATTTATTTTCATTTAATCCGGTAGTAATGTACTCGTGGGTATTTGCAGCTATGTTTGGATTCAGGCGCAAAGCAACGGTTGCTTTTTTATTCATGCTGCCGGCAATTTCGTCTATAACCTCCAGTTCGGGAATCGACTCTACATTAAAACTGAAAATGTCGTTTTCCAGACCAATAATTATCTCTTCATCCGATTTTCCTACCCCGGCAAATGCAATCTGTTTCGATTTAAAACCGGCTTCAACAGAGCGAAGCACCTCGTTGCCACTTACACAATCTGTTCCAAAACCGTATTTTTTTACCATTTTTAAAATTGGCAGGTTAGCATTTGCCTTTACCGCATAATGAACATGAAAACCATATTTATCAGATTCAGTTTTTATGGTTTTCAGTGTATTTTCCAGCAACTCCATGTCGTACCAGTAAAACGGAGTTTTAAAATTTCTGAGTTTTAATTCAATGTTCTTCATATACAGTTAATTAGTTTGTTGACTATTTTTTGTTTTTATCCCTTTCAACAACACCATATAAAATTTGTATGACAAATATAGCAATTCCTCTCAATCGCCATTCATTTGTTGAATTGAATTAAAATCCTTAAACAATTATTAATCATTTATTACCTTAGGGGCTTCTATAAAAACACTAACTAATCAAAATTATATGGAAAATTACGGTGTACTTTCTATTCTGCCTCCCGTTTTAGCCATTATTCTTGCCCTGAAAACCAAGCAGGTATACGTATCGCTTATTTTTGGGATATGGCTGGGGTGGCTGATTATTAACGACTGGAATTTTCTTGATGGAACAATAGGAACACTGGAAGGTTTTGTGGATGTCTTTAAAGAGCCGGGAAACACGCGTACCATTATGTTCAGTGCCCTCGTTGGGTCGTTGTTAATGTTTATCCAATATTCAGGTGGTGTGCAGGGATTTATGCTAAGAATAAACCGTTTGCTCACCTTTTTTGAAAATAAACAGAGCGGTGGAAGCAGAATAATTGTTCAGTTGCTGGCCCAGTTAACCGGTATAATGCTGTTTATTGAAACAAGTATCAGCGCACTGACATCGGGAACATTGTACAGGCCAATTTTCGACAAATTAAAAATACCAAGGGAAAAACTGGCATATATTGCCGACTCCAGCTCGGCACCATCTGCTGTACTTATCCCATTTAATGCCTGGGGTGCTTTTATTATGGGATTACTGCTTGCCCAGGGAATAGAATCACCATTTAAAACTCTGGCCTCTTCGCTGGCATATAACTATTATCCGATGTTAGCCATTGCACTGGTTTCGGTAATCATTATTTCGAAAAAAGATTTTGGCCCGATGGCTAAAGCTGAAAAACGGACCCGGGAAACCGGCAAATTACTCAATGACGGGGCCAGACCTATGATTTCAGACGAAATTACATCGTGCAAAATAATGGGTGGTGTAAAACCCAAGGCAATGAATATGGTTATTCCACTATTCACAATGATTTTTATGATGCCTCTTACCCTGGCATTTACCGGTTGGGATAAAGTTGAAGCGGCCAACTCGTTCACCAATCACTTTTTAAAGGCAATGGGATACGGTTCGGGGTCTTCAGCCGTACTGTATTCGGTAACAACTGCCCTGCTGGGGGCTATGATACTTTACCGGGCGCAGGGAATAATGAAAACCCGTAAAATGGTTGAAGTTGCGCTGAAAGGAATTAGCGAGTTAATGCCGCTGGCCCTGCTTATGATGCTTGCTTTCTCGATAAGTGCAGTGTGTAACAAACTGGGCACCGGCATGTATGTGGCGAATCTGTCGAAAGACTGGTTATCGCCTCAGTTATTGCCAATGATTATTTTTATTCTCTCGGCATTTATTGCCTTTTCAACAGGAACATCGTGGGGAACCTTTGCCATTATGATGACCATTTCGGTGCCCATGGCACAGTTGCACGATTCTAACCTTTACCTTGTTGTTGCTGCAACTGTGGGAGGCGGTGTTTTTGGCGACCATTGTTCACCAATTTCCGATACCACAATAATATCATCTATGGCATCGGCATCAGACCATATCGACCATGTAAAAACTCAGTTGCCTTATGCATTACTTACAGGAACTTTAACTGCTTTAATATATTTGGTTATGGGGTACGTTATGGCTTAATCCACTAAAGAATTTAGTACTGAGTTTGACAATTGAATAATCGATCTGCTTTTCGTGTGCGGCGACCCCCTTTACAGTCTTACGGATAGCATCCAGCCTCCCTGCTGTCGGCAATGGATGCCATCCATTGCGATACATTGTACACTTTCATCACGGTTTGGTTAAAATATTGTATTTCAAACGATATTTTGTAACTTGTATCAACCAAATTCAAAATTTATTTTTCTCACCCGGTTACCTTGTGATTTCCCAGATTTTAATTTTAAAACTGAAAATCATGAAATTCTTAAAAACATTTGTTTTGTTTACCCTTCCAATACTCTTTATTTGCTCAGCATGTCAGAAAACTGAAACTTACAATGATGAAAATCTGAAGAATGCAAAGTCGGTGAAAGTAAAGGGAAAACCTGTAAAGGAACCTCCTTATGAGTTAGCTGACACACCGGCTCAGCTTCAGATTTACGGCGTTTGGCATGCCGGTAACGATTACTGCACGTGGGGTACAGTTCGGGAGTTGCAGGAATTTGATGCGAATAATAACTGGATTATCGACCGCGGGGATGGAACACCTTCTGTTAACCTGGTAGTTTTAAGTTTTGTAAATCCTTTAAAACTTCTAAATGAAACTATCGATGCAACAACCTTAAATGGTATTCCCAGAGCAATGACCCCGGAAATAGTTGATTACTTTAAAGATGCCGGAATACGGGTAATGTTATCGATTGGTGGTATAACCTATACCGATGACTGGAATACTGCCCTGGAGCAAAATGCTCTACAATTAGGATTGAATGCTGCAGAAGTGGCACAGTCGCTTGGTGTAGGCATTGAAATCGATTATGAAGAGAACAGAAATCCAAATCTGGATGGATTGCAGACTTTTATTAATGCATACAGGAGTATATTACCATATGACGCTTCAGGAGTTAATCATGCTGCCCGTCTTACCATTGACCTCGCAGCTGGCGACCGCTGGTTGATTGATATATGCAGGAAAGCCACAACCGACTGGCTTACCACAGATTCTCCTGTTCTCGATTATGCCAATGCAATGGTTCCTGCACGTCAACCTTCAGTATCAGGAGCAATTGCAAACTGGGATGAACATATTGACGGAAAACCTCAGTATGCCCCTCCTATTCCACCGCTTGCCCCATGCAAATTCACAGGAGCACTATACTTAACCGACCGAAAGGCGATTCCGGAATGTGTGGATTTTTATTCTTCTCTTCAGAATGCCACCAGCGATTATGTAACCAGAATAATGCCCAATGGAGCAAGTAATACACACGGAATGCTTGGTTATATGTTTTGGGCTGCAGAGTGTCCTTCAACAAGAAAACTATGTGCTACAGATTGTACAGGTGGTGTTGGTCAGGGCTCGGAAGTATTTAATATTCCCGTTCCTATGCCAGCTTTAAGGCAGAACTAGTATTATGTTGCCGGTTACCTCGAATAATTTTATTGTTCACTCAACGAAAAATCTTCTTTTAAACTGGCACTCTGCTTTGATTTGAAATGTTTGTATTTAATAAGTATGATGGAATAAACGATGTTAACACCCCAACAAGTAAGATAATAGCAAACTGTATATTAATATTTAATGATAAAGCATTTAAATGTAGTGCCAAACCAATTATCAAAATATTTACTTCAATAATTATAAGGGTTACTTTAATATGACTTGGAAAGAGGTATAGCAAACGGTGATGGATATGATTATTGTCGGCAAAAAAAGGTGACTTCCCCTGCAATATCCTTATGGTAATAACTCTTAACGTATCAATTAACGGAACTATTACCACAGCAAAAGTAAAAACAGGAGATTGGAATTTTATATGTGCACTACTCAAATAATGAATCTCATTAAATTTTATTACCAATGCCGAAATAACCAGACCAACAATTAATGAGCCGGTATCTCCCATAAACAGTTTGTTTGTTTTGCCAAATACATTGTAAAGAAAAAATCCGGATAAACTGCCAACCAGTGCAAACGACATAATGGCAAACTGAGCATTATCTGACAGGTAGAACATTACACCCAATACGGTTCCTGCCAGAATACCAAGGCCGGAGGCCAGCCCGTCGATACCATCGATGAGGTTGTATGCATTTATAAATACAAGCGTTGCAAAAAGGCTAATAATAAAACCCACGAAATAATTAACCTCGTGTATGCCAAACATTCCATGCAAATTTGTGAATCTCAGGTTGGTAAAAGAGACAAGGATTATTGCAGATAGAAACTGAACTATAAATTTCTTCCTGGCGGAAATGGTTAACAAATCATCTTTCAATCCGATAAAAAATAAAAGGATTATCGCTGCGATAATGTATTTCAGACTATCAAAACTTAAACCATCGGTAAAAAAGATTGTACTAAGTACAAACCCTATAAAAATGGCCACTCCACCCAAAGGAGGAACAACCTGTTTGTGTATCTTTCTTCCTCCGTTAATATCAAACATTTTCTTTGCCCGGGCTACTCTGAGTATTGGAGGAACTGCTATAATGGTTAATATAAAACCTATAAAGAGTGCACTTAGCATTAAAAGGATTTCCATAATGGGTGTGATATTACCTTTGTTTGGATTATGATTTAATTAATACAAATATAACAACTTTAAATAAAAAGATATGTTAACCAGATGTTATTTCTTTTAAACAAGTTGTACGGTCAGCAGCAAATAAGGGCAATTCATTAATAAACTAATTTCTAATCTCCAAAAAGCTTATCGTAATACTAAAAACGTTTAACTCCGGATATTGTTTCATTACTTTTTATATTTTTGTACGTTACATTGAAAACTAACATATCTTTTTAACCGGTTTTGCCAAATCAATAAAGAACATTTTCACTCTATCAATGTTAATGACGTTTAACTTGTAATTGTATTTGTAAATGAGAACCACCAATAATCAGGAACTAAAAAAATGGCATGTAACATACACCCGTTCCAGGGCAGAGAAAAAGGTACACGCTGAACTAGCGGCAAAGGGTATTGAAAGTTTTTTACCTCTTCAAAAAAAACTCCGTCAGTGGAAAGACAGGAAAAAATGGGTAGAAATCCCTTTAATGTCCGGGTACTGTTTTGTTCATATCACCAGAAAGGAGTACGATATGGTATTACAAACCAACCATGTAGTATGCTACCTTACATTTGAAGGAAAAGCAGCAGTTATACCCGATAGCCAAATTGCTTATCTCAGAACAATGCTAAAACAATTTGATTTTGAGGTGGATGTATCTCACGAAAATTTTGAACACGGTAAAAAGGTGGAAATAATCGAAGGACCAATGACGGGATTACGTGGCGAACTGGTTGAAATACGTGGAAAACACCGCTTTGTACTTCGGATTAATCAAATAGACACCATTTTTACTATTGAAGTTCCTGCCAGTTACATAACAGCACTGCCCGAAAATACACAACTACATTAATTAATACATTGTTAATATAAAAAACAGAGAAGCTTCCAAACAAACATTATTTCAAAGTCCAATAAAACCAATATAATCAGGCATTAGTTGCTGCCGGAAAATTTTTATCGCCTCATTTTTCTGAAATTTGCCCGTTTTTTAATGACCTGGTAACAAAAAATATAAAAGTTAATCATATATTTGAATTCATTTTCGAGTAATATATTTACTCAATTTACAAATAATTCTCAGGCATTAGTTCATGTAACTGAGGAGGCGGAGC
>JBDLJS010000082.1:0-19046 GCA_039714235.1 Bacteroidota bacterium
GCCGGTATTTTTTACATCACTATTTTATAGGCCACTATCCTGTTATCAAAAAAAGTAGGCACCAGCACAAGATTATATTTCAAAGCAAAATCAATATCGGCAGTATTTATTTTTTCGGCTGTTGAATCGTGCAGCTTTATTTGTTTACCGTTTTTAACGATGAATATTGTTCCCGGCCAGTTGGAAAATACAAACTCTCCCTCGTTGTTTTTCTCCAATCCGTCAACCCCACCTGCATTTTCAACAAGCATTTTAGATTTTTTGGTTTTAATATCAATTTCGTAAATGTTTTTATCTCCAACCAAGAGTTTGCCTTTTTCGGCCATTAAACCATTAGGGGTTTCAAGCGGTTTGCCTTCAAACCAAACCTTAAATTCACCTTTGTTAAGCACATGGATTTTTGCAGTACGTGTATCCGAAACAAAAACCATCCCGTTTAAACAGGCAGTTACATCATTTAAAAAAATGGCATCAGGAGCATCATACTTATTCACAATATTTCCTTCGGTAATATTAACCTCAACCAATTGATCGATATCAGCAATGTAGAGTTTGCCTTCAAAAATTGCCATTCCTTTAGGAGCATTCAGGTTGGTAATCCATTCTGCCTTTTTTGCCGAACCATCAGCATTTAATACCGATATAAATCCATTCCCATCTTTTTCTGATGGATTGCCGTTTATATTGGCAACATATATAACATCACGTTCAGCATCGTAAAGAACCGATTCAGGAGTATTCAGCCCTTCAGATGTTTCCCACACTTTAACCAATTTCTGCGCATTTGCAGAAAATAATCCAAATACAAAAACCATGATTATCCAGCTTACAATTGTTTTCATAGTTAATTCCTTATATTTTTAGTGAAAATTATAAAATTAAAACCTCGGTATATGAAACAAATAAACCTGCTTTTAGTTGCAATATTATTGACTATTAATGTTTTTAGCCAGAATAAGAATTATCAGAATTTCTACGTCGGAACATTTACTTCCGAAGGTGCCGAAGGTTTTTATTTGTGCGATTTAAATACCGAATCGGGCGAAATAAGCCTGGCAAAAACTTTTAAGGCGATTGATAATCCATCGTTTTTACGATTGTCGCCCGGTAAAAAGTACCTGTACGTGGTTTCGCGGGCTACAACGCCAACAGTTGAAAATACAGGCGGGTTTGTACATGCCTACAAAGTAGGAAAAGATGGGGACCTTCATTTCCTTAATAAACAAGTTTCAAACGGCAACGGGCCCTGCCATGTCGATGTATCAGCCGATGGAAAACACGTTGCCATTGCAACTTATGGTGGTGGAACAACATCGTTGTACCCGGTTAAACTTGATGGAACATTAGAACCTGCTTCGTCAGTGATTGTAAATAAAGGCTCGGGGCCAAACAAAGCCAGGCAAAGCGAGCCGCATGCGCACTCCATAAAATTCTCACCTTACGATAACCAGGTTTTCAGCGCCGATTTGGGAACCGACCGGTTAAATATCTTCAATCTCGAAAACGGCAAACTCAAAAAAGCTAAACAGGAATTTGTTAAAACACCTCCCGGTGCAGGGCCTCGCCATTTCGAATTTCACCCAAACAAAGAGGTGATTTATGTAATTAACGAGTTGAGTTCAACCATTACAGCGATAAAAAGAGAGAACAACAGGTGGGATGTATTTCAGGATATATCGACTTTGCCTGATGATTTTAACGATATTAGTTATTGTGCCGACATACATATTTCTACCGATGGAAAATACCTTTACGGCTCAAACCGGGGGCACAATTCCATTGCCGTTTTTGCTGTTAATGCCGAAAATCAAACATTAACAAAACTTGGAACCGTACCGGTTGAAGGTAACTGGCCCCGAAACTTTGGCATTTCTCCCGACGGTAAATGGATGCTGGTAGCCAATCAGAAAAGTCACGATATAACAGTTTTTAAAATAAACCCGAAAACCGGAATGCCTGAATTCACCGGAAAGAAAATTGAGCTGCCGGCTCCGGTTTGTATTGAGTTTTTGTAAAAAATTAACTCAGTTTCGAGCTGATTAATTTTATAAATTCTTCGCGCGTTGCAACCTTTTCAAAGGCACCTGTAAAGTCGGAAGTAGTGGTAATTGAATGCTGTTTCTGAACTCCACGCATTTGCATACAAAGGTGCTGTGCTTCGATTACCACAGCTACACCCAGCGGATTTAATGTATCCTGAATACACTCTTTTATTTGTGTTGTCAGCCTTTCCTGCACCTGTAACCTACGCGCAAATACATCTACAACGCGGGCAATTTTACTAAGCCCGGTAATATAACCATTGGGAATATATGCCACATGAGCCTTTCCAATAAATGGTAACATATGGTGTTCGCACATCGAAAAAATCTCAATGTCTTTTACAATAACCATCTGCCGGTAATCTTCTTTAAACATGGCCGATTTTAATATTTCCACAGGGTCGGCTTTATAACCCTGTAATAAAAACTGCAGCGATTTGGCAACACGCTCAGGAGTTTTGTCCAGCCCTTCCCTGAAAATATCCTCTCCAATTAAACCAAGAATTTTTTTGTAAGCCTGAGAAAGTTCTTTTGTCAAATCATCGTCAAAAACATCAATCCTCTCGTAGCCGTTTGTTGGCTCATATTTTAGTGAACTCATAGCTTGTTAATTAAAAATTACTACAAACGTACATAATATTTTTACATGAGATATTACACATGCACATGTAAAAATATTTTGTAAGAGTCAGCCATTTTGCAGGCGGTTCCCGATGTAATGAAGTCGTTTAAAGTTAAAGGGGAATTTCGAGAGTGAGCTATTGGTTTAGCTTGCTCGCAGTTTTTCAATTTAACTTTAAACAACTTCAATAATAATTTTTGTATCATCTGTTTCAAAAAATATTTTTTTTTACAGAGGAAAGATTAACTTTTTTTCATAAAATCAGTATGAAAGGTTATACGGTTTTACTAAACAGAAAAATTTGTTAAAATTGTGGATATGAAGATTTTGATTGTTGCGGCCACCTGGATGGAGGTGAAGTTACTTGTTGAAGAGTTCGGGATTGTTGATGAAAAAAGCCACTTTTTAAAGGAATACCGGTTTAACGGAACTGAAATTGATATTCTGATTACTGGAATAGGAACCACATTCACAGCCTTTCATTTAACTCAAGCTTTACAGGAAAAGGACTATGATTTAGTACTTAATACTGGTATCGCGGGAGGCTTAGCATGCGACCTGGAAATAGGTGATGTTGTAAACGTGGTATCAGAAGAATTTGCTGATTTAGGCATTGAAAAAGGTGATGATTTTCTTACTTTGTTTGAATCGGGATTTATGAATGTTAATGAATTTCCTTTCGAGAATGGGATATTGAAAGCAACAGGTTCGAATGGTTGGGTGAACCTGAGAAAAGTTCGTGGAATAACAACCAATAAAAGCTATGGACGCGAATCGAGCATTGCCGAGATTAAAGGAAAGTTTACTGCGCATATTGAATCGATGGAAGGAGCAGCGGTTTTTTATGTTTGTAATTGGCTTGGAGTGGATTGCTGCCAGATTCGATCCATATCGAATTATGTAGAACCACGCGATTCTTCGAAATGGGATATTCCTCTTGCTCTCGAAAATTTAAAGAAATCGGTAATCGGGGTTCTTGAAAAAATGACTGTCCCTGTAAATTGATTTTGCTATTTTTACGCAAAATTTTACAGGATGTACCTTACACTTGGATTTTCTACCTGCCCGAACGATACATTTATTTTTGATGCCATGATTCACAACAAAGTGGATACCGAAGGTTTGAGATTTGATGTGGTGATGGCCGACGTTGAAGAATTAAATAAAGGGGCGGTTGAAGGAACAATCGACATTACAAAACTCAGCTATCATGCGTATGCTTATATAGCCCAAAATTATAAACTGTTAACTTCAGGCAGTGCACTTGGGCGCGGTAATGGCCCCCTTTTAATTAGCAAACACAAAATTTATCCCGATGAAGTTTCTAAATTGAAAGTGGCCATTCCCGGAAAATATACCACAGCCAATTTGTTATTCAGTATTTTTTATCCGGAGATTAAAGAAAAAAAGGAATATCTGTTTTCTGATATTGAAGATGCCATTCTGGATGGCGAGGCAGATGCCGGGGTTATTATTCACGAAAACCGGTTTACCTATCAGAAGAAAGGATTGAAAAAAATAATCGATTTGGGTGAACAGTGGGAAAACAAAACAAACAGCCCCATACCACTGGGAGGTATAGTAATAAACAGAAAGATAGATTCCGAAACTCAGAAAAAAGTAAACAGAGTATTAAAAAGAAGTATTCAGTTTGCATTCGATAATCCTGAATCGAGCTACAATTTTGTAAAAAAACATGCACAGGAGATGGAAGATGAAGTGATGAAAAAACATATTGATTTATACGTAAACGATTTTACACTAGACCTGGGCAGCGAAGGTAAGGATGCAATACTAAATTTATATGAAGAAGCAACCAAAAACAGTATAATCCCGTCTATTTCAAAAGATATTTTTGTCAGTTAAGAAACTGTCTAAAAAAGTTGAATTTATTTTGCGCTTTCCTACAATAAAAAACAGAATTAGTAGTTTTTATTTTCAAAGCCACTTTTTCAGAAAACAGAGTTTTTTGCTGTACCAAATGAAACCACGTGTGTAATGATAGTTGTAACAGGAGCAGCCGGCTTTATCGGTAGTTATTTAACAGGAAAACTCAACCAGGCAGGGTATACCGACCTTGTTCTTGTTGACAGGTATAATAATCCCTGGAAAAGCTTAAATCTTGCAGAAAAAAAATATAGAAAGTTTATCGACCGCGAAAAGCTTTTTAAATGGTTGGTAAAACATGCCCGTGATGTTGACTTTGTTTTTCATCTCGGGGCAATTACCGATACTGTTGGCGAAGAACTGGAACTATACCAGCAGATGAATGTAATGTATTCGCAACGCCTGTGGAATATTTGCTCCGAAATCCAGGTTCCTTTTTTATATGCATCATCAGCAGCAACATACGGAAATGGCGAAGATGGATTTGTCGATTCACATACCAATATCCCAAATTTAAGGCCACTGAATTTGTATGGTTGGTCTAAACAGCACTTCGATGTTTGGGCATTAAAACAGTTCCGCACTCCACCGTTTTGGGCAGGCATGAAATTTTTTAATGTTTATGGCCCAAACGAATATCACAAAGGCAGGATGGCGTCGGTTGTTCACCATGCTTATAATACTATTAACGAGAATGGCAAAATGGAATTGTTCCGCTCGCATCATAAAGATTATGGCGATGGCGAACAAAGCCGCGATTTTATTTATGTTAACGATATTGCTGATGTGATGCTTTTCTTTATGGAGAGCCAAAAGAATTCGGGTATCTATAATGTGGGCACAGGAAAAGCCCGATCGTTTTTCGATTTAACCACATCGGTTTTTAACAGCATGAATATAAAACCCGATATTTCTTTTATCGATACGCCGGTTGATTTAAGGGGCAGGTATCAGTATTTTACCGAGGCCAGGATTCAAAAACTCAGAGATGCAGGCTATAAAAAGCCATTTGTAGAGTTAGAAGATGGTGTAGAGAGGTATGTTGCTGGTTTTCTGGAGTCTGAAATGTGCTACTGATGAAGCATCAAATTACAAAATCCGAATAACAAACACTCAAGACAGAAGGAGCGTTAAATTCCTGGTTTTATTTTTTTTGGAAGTTTTTCCCCGAATAATTTTAATTTTACTGTAAATGCGTAAAATGAAGAAGATTCTTATCCACCTTTTATTTTTAATAATTGTAGCCGGAGATTTAACCGGTGAATTCCTCCAGATTCCATGGATTGATTACACATTCAAACCATTAATAATGATTTGGATTGGTGGTTATTTTTTGCTGCATGCTAAAAATATCGACAAGATTGTGGTTCAACTGGCAGGCATTGCTTTTCTTTTCTCTTGGGGAGGGGATATGCTCCTGATGTTTATTAATAAAGGTTTTGTTTATTTTGTTTCAGGCATTGCCTCCTTTTTAGTAGCACAGGTTTTATATGCTTTTCTTTTTCTCCGCACTATTAATCTTTCAGGCAAAAAGCCATTCTTAAAAAAGAAACCTTACTGGTTTATTGCTTATGTCGCATACGGTTTAATTGTTTATATAATTTTGTTCGACCAGCTTGATGCTGTTCTGCGAGTTGCCATATTTATTTACATTGTAGCCATACTTACCATGTCGGCGATGGCGCTGAACCGATACGGGAACGGACACCCCGTAAGTTTTAGTTTTGTATTTGCCGGTTCGCTGCTGTTCGTGCTTTCCGATACAATGATTGCAGTAAACCGTTTTCTGGTACCAATACCTTACGAAGGAATATTTATAATGACCACCTACATTAGTGCACAATATTTAATTATGAAGGGAATTTTGAAGCAATACGAATAGAAGTTCAGCAGGTTAAAATAAAGAACCGTTCTTTCTGATTCGTAAAGAGAGAATGGTTCTTTTGTTATGAATACTTTATTTTCTATTCCGTATAAAATCGAATTATTTTTCTGATTGATTCTTCGCAAACCGGGCAAAATCCTTTCGAAACATTGCTTTTCATACGGCAGTCCATAAACGGACTGTAAATTCCTTTGTTCATGTAACCACCTCCTTCGAAAGCACCAACGGTTTTCGAATATTTTACTTTTCGTGGTGTTGGAACCGGAACTGAGTCCTGAACCATATTTATCCATTTTTTATCGAAATCCACCAAGGTAGTCAGGTTGGGTTCCCAAGGCTCAACTTCGAGGTTATAAAAATCTTCGTAAGCCACAGTTGAGTTGTAATATTCATCACCAAGCCCGGCAAACCCATGCCCGAATTCGTGTACAAATACCTCTTTGGTAAGTTCATTATCTGAAGTACACACTGAAACAAAATTGTAAAAACCGCCCCCACCGTATCGTTCTGTATTAACCAACACATAAACCTGGTCGTATGGAACAACCGAGGCTGCATCGTAAACGCTTTTCATATCGGTGGTTGTAAGGTAGCGTGGTAAATTGAAAGTGTAAAACGATGAATTAAAGAATGTGTTCCGGTAAATATTCTTGCCCGGCACATCAGTCCCCGATTCAGCAGAGGGGGTAAAGACCGCTTTCACATTAAAGTTCTCTTTTTCAGAAGCGAATGGTTCTTCTTCAAATAAATATCCTGTTACCCTTTTGGCATCGTCAATAAATTTTTCTTTTTCGTAACCGGCATACCCTTCGGCAAGAATTACCAAATCGACTTTGTTTTCAGGCTTCCCGTTTTTGAGTAGTTCAATCCACTCAAATTTAGGAGAGATTTCTGAAATGATAAAATAATCTTTTGGGTCTATTTCAGTTTTATAAATGGCCTTAAAATGACCTTCCCACTGCCGGGCATCAATTTCGACCCTTATTTTTTTCTTCGGGAAAGGAAAAATGGCTGCCTGGTAAAATGTTTTGTTGGTTTTTTTTGCATCAGCCGTAGTTTGCCACTCCTGAAACAGCGTACTGAATCCTTTGCTGAAAATAAGGCTGTCAGATTTTAGGTCGAAAATCCTGAAACGATAACTCCCGTAATTAAACGGATCGATTAAATTATTTTTTGACCCGGCCCAGTGTGGCTCCTCTTTCATTTGCCCGGGATATACTTTTACCTCCTTGCTGTTGCCTCCCAGTAAAAAATCGAACCTTAACGATTTATTTTTGAAATAATGGTTAAAATCAACCTGAGAAACGGATAATAATGGGATAATTAAAAGAATAAGAATAAACCTCAGTTTCATTTTCGGTGCATTTAATTATTTTTGGTCGAAAATAGCAATATAAATAAGAACATAAAATGAGAATAGTTTACGAATATCTGCTTGAGCATTTTCGCGGGATAGACGCCCTGGAGTTTTTGATTAAGCCATTATCGGCTTTAGTTTGCATTGTATTAATTGTTTTTGTTGCCTGGCTGGCGCATTTTATAACCCGTAAAATATTTTTACGAATTGTAGCCCGCATAGCAAGGCGTACAAAAACCCAGTGGGATGATATTCTGATAAAAAACAAAGTATTTAAAGGATTGGCTCATCTTGTACCTGCTTTCATTATTCTTTATACGGCAGATTTTTCTTATCCTTCCATAATCCAGGATTTTAAAGATCTGGATGCAGAAACACAGAGTATGCTGCTAAAAGATCACTATTTGTCGCTTTACGGATTTTTGACAAATATTGCCAGATTGTACTTTACACTGATAATTGTTTTTGTTGCCAATTCAATTTTAAATGCCGGCCTGGAGATTTACAATACAACAGACTATTCGCATCACCGCCCAATAAAAGGATACATCCAGTTGGTAAAGATTTTTGTGTTTTTTATGGCCGGTATAATGATAATCGCCATTCTTTTGGGTAAAGATCCCACAGTATTGCTGGCTGGGTTAGGCGCCATGGCAGCTGTACTGCTATTAATCTTCCGTGATACCATACTGGGTTTTGTGGCTTCAATTCAACTCTCGGCAAACAATATGGTTAAAATCGGCGACTGGATTGAAATGCGTAGCCATAATGCCGACGGTACTGTTTTGGATATTACCCTTAATACGGTTAAAGTGCAGAACTGGGATAAAACCATCTCAACAATACCCACTTATGCTCTGGTTTCCGAGTCGTTTAATAACTGGAAGGGAATGGAAGAATCGGGTGGCAGGAGAATAAAACGATCTGTTTCTATCGATACAAATTCCATTAAATTTTGCGATGTGGAAATGTTGAAGCATTTCGAAAAATTTGATTTGATTCGCGACTATGTTGTTGAGAAAGAGAAAGAGCTAAAAGACTATAATAAAGGCAAAAACCTGTCGGATGAAGACTATATCAGTGGAAGGCACCAGACCAATGTTGGTATTTTCAGGAAATACCTCGAGGTTTATTTACGCCAGCACCCAAAGGTAAATCGGAATATGACTTTTCTGATTCGCCAGTTACAACCAGACGGCAAAGGATTGCCTGTTGAAATTTATGTATTTAGCAACGATCAGGAATGGGCAAATTACGAATCTATCCAGGCAGATATTTTCGATCACATTTTTGCCGTTATTCCTGAATTCGAACTGAAAGTTTTCCAGGAACCCACCGGGGCGGATATCTCACGGGTAAGCTTTAAAAGCTAATTTGATTTTTAGTTACAGATTGTTAGTTAAAGTATGTTTTTAAGCATTGTAACTTAAAAATTATAATTTTTCCATACATTTGTTTTATAAATTGAAACTATCAAAGCAAAAAAAATGGACTCGAAAGACTATTTGGAAAAACCGGCTGATATTGATGAACTGGACGAAAAGATACTTAAACTGATTACAAAAAATGCCAGGATTCCTTTTCTGGAAGTGGCGCGGGAGTGTGGCGTTTCAGGTGCTGCAATTCATCAAAGGGTTCAGCGGTTGCTGAATATCGGGGTTGTTCACGGTAGTGAATTTATTGTGAGCCCTCAGAAACTGGGTTACAACACCTGTGCATATATGGGTATTTATTTAGACAAGGCAAAATATCATACCCAGGTTGCCGAAGCATTACGCAATATCCCGGAAGTGGTGGAATGCCATTATACTACCGGGCAATATGCTATTTTTATTAAAATTCAGACAAAAACCAATAAGCATTTAAAACAGCTTATCGACGAAGAACTTCAGGATATTGAAGGAATTGCAAGGACCGAAACTTTTATTTCGCTTGAGATGGACTTTAAACGTCAGGTTCCGATAAAATGATATTCCTTTAGTCGGGGCGAGACTCGAAGTCGCACACCGACTTTACGTTTAGCTTAATATTTTTTGAAACAGGATTTCATCCTTCCAGCCTGAGATAGTTTTCAGCCATTCTTTTTTTATGCCAGATTTTGTGAACCCGCATTTTTCGAACAGGTGAATACTAATATCATTGTCGGCAGTAACATTTGCGAAAAGTTGTTTTAATCCTAATACCTCCAAAGCATAACCAAATAGAGCATGCAGTGCATCGGAGGCGTACCCATGGTTTCTGTCCGTTTCTTTATGAATCAGTATTCCAACTCCCGAACGTTGGTGATAAGGTTCAAAATCAAACAGATCGACCGCTCCCACAGGTTCCAGGTTTTCATCCTGAATAACCAGGCGCAGTTGTTTGGTTTCGTATATATCTTTTGCCGATTTTTGAATGTATTGTGCAAGAATATGTTTCGAAAATGGTGTTTTTGTATTGCTCACCTCCCAAATCTCCATGTTGTTTTCCCACTGGTACAACAAGTCAATATCTTCCGGTTCGAGTGGGCGCAGTGTTATTTTTCCGTATTTCAGTTGATATTTCATTTTAACGATCTAAATTTTTCCAGGCCTTTAAAAAAATCTCCGCATCGGTAAGCAGGCTGTAATCTTTGGCATACAGCATATTCAACTGGCTTATTTTTTCAGTATCCAGAGTGATTTCAGAAAACAGGTCGCCCGGATTTAAAATGCCTTTTTTCAGAACAGGTAATGTTTCAAAAGTATTTTCTTCGGGAATGTAACCAATCCACGATTTTTTGCCCCGTAAAACGCTGAAAATGTTTGAAATAAAGGTAACTTTTTCTTTGTAAAACCAGGTTGTTATCGGGCTTAAAACAAGAAACAGAATTGAAAATCCTGCATCGAACAATCGTTTCTTCCTTGTATTTGACGATTTCGAAATGGCATTCATATTTACCACATACAAATCGCCGGCAGTGTGAATGGAGTTACTGCCTATTATGCTGATACTTTCTGGCGGTGCTATTTTATATTCAATATCGAGCTGCGTTAAATCGAGCATGCTCCGGATAATTTCAGCTGAGCTTATATTTTCTGCACAGAATATTATTTCGTCTATCCGGTTAATTCTTATTATTTCGGTGAGCTGGCTTAAGTGCCCGATGTAATTCGGGCCTTTGTCGGTTTTGTCTAAAGCAATAAATCCGGCCAGTTGTGACTGAATCCGTGTCTCTTCAAGTATTTGTTTTACCCGTTTGGCTTCTTTCGAGTGACCTACAATTGCAATTTTGCGGGCACGTTTAATATCGAGCCCGAATCCGGTTACCTTTAACCAGTGGAAAACCAAACGGAATAAAATAAGTATTAAACCTGACCAGGCTACACCCAGTAAAATTAAAGCTCTTGAGAACCTGTATTTTTCATCGACCAAGGAGTAAACCAGCAAAACAGAGATAAGCCCCCAGAGTAATCCTCTTGAAATTTTGTAAATGCTAACTGGCTTTTTGTATCCGCCCGAAAAAAGTATCCCGAACAGGAAAAGCAGGACATAAACCGGTACAACAACCTGCATAAACTCACGGGGATAGTATGCCGGATTCCCAAACCGGAGGTTTTCCCATACAGGGGTAATAAACAGGAATCCGATGAACATGAGAAAACCATCTAAAACCGGCAGATAAATTTTTTGCAATACTCTTTTTGTGATGGAAAGCAGCGCCCTGAAATAGATGGCTAACCGGATTAAAAATGCAAAAATACCAGCCTTCCCACCCGGGAAATGTTTTTTTACAAAAATAATCATGGCGTTGTAAAACACCTTTACATAATTAAGTGTTCCTTTTTTTGTGCTTTCGCCTTTGTAATGAATAATTGTGGTTTCCGGGAAATAATAGTTTTTAAAACCACCTTGTGTAATCCGGTACGACAAATCAATGTCTTCGCCATACATAAAAAAGGTTTCGTCGAGTAAGCCCACTTTATCGAGTGCCGATTTTCGCATCAGCATAAATGCCCCGGCCAGAACATCCACTTCGTGAATTTCGTTATCATCGAGAAAGGAGAGATGGTATTTGCCAAACTTTTTCGATTTTGGAAAGAGTTTTGATAAGCCAAACATTTTATAAAATGCCACCCAGGGGGTAGGCAGCCCGCGTTTCGATTCAGGTAAAAAAGTACCTTTTCCGTCAATCATTTTAACGCCTAGCCCACCTGCATCGGGGTGTTCGTCCATAAAATCAATTACATTTGTAAAAGTATCTTCTTCAACTACAGTATCAGGATTCAAAAGCAATATATATTTCCCTTTCGATAACTTTATTGCCTGGTTGTTAGCCCGTGAAAAACCAACGTTATCTTTGTTTTCAATAAAATGAATGTTGGGGAATTTCTCGCGTATAAGCTGTGCCGAACCGTCAACAGAATTGTTGTCGACAACAAATATTTCGGTATCGATATTTTTCGAAGCTTTAAAAACTGAATGAAGGCATTGCTCCAAAAAATGTTTTACGTTGTAGTTGACAATGATTACCGATAAATCCATTCGTTTGGCCAAGTAATTTCTGTTAAAAGTAATATTCCTTTTTTGATAACGGAAAAAATGATGATTTCTGATGCATTGTTTTATTTTCCAACCGAACTCTCGTAAGGCACCCGGTTTACCAGCGAGCGTCCCAGCGTAATTTCATCGGTATATTCCAGTTCGTCGCCAATTGAAACTCCGCGTGCAAGTGTCGATACTTTTATCTCTTTCTCTTTTAGTTTCCGGTATATGTAAAAATTGGTTGTGTCGCCTTCCATTGTTGTAGAAAGTGCCAAAATTACCTCGACAATTTCCTCTTTCTCAATTCGATCCACCAGCGAATCTATTTCAAGGTCGGAAGGGCCAATGCCATCCATGGGCGAAATAATCCCACCCAAAACATGGAAAAGCCCGTTATACTGGTGCGTATTTTCAATCGACATAACATCTCTGATATTCTCGACCACACAAACCACGCTTCTGTTTCTCGAATGATTGGAACAGATGGTGCAGGTTTCGGTATCGGAAATATTGTGACAGATTTTACAGTGTTTAATTTCGTTTCTTAGCTGGACGAGGCTATTGCCAAATGCATTTACTTCTTCAGCATCCTGACGTAATAAATGTAAAACCAGCCGCAACGCGCTTTTTCGCCCAATCCCGGGAAGTTTGGCGAATTCATTTACCGCATTTTCCAGTAAGGCCGACGGATATTTATCGATATTCATTTATTCTTTTTTTCAATTCAAAAATAAATTAATCTTTTACAACTCCTTTAAAATAAGTAAATTTATAACTGCTGTTATTTTATTCATTAAAAACTTAACGATTTAAATCAACATAAAAACCTATAATCATGAGCAAAAAATTAAATGTTACAAGACGAAATTTTATTGGAACAGCAACTACTGCTGTGGCTGGTTTTTCAATTATACCGGGCAGAGCAGTTGCCGGATTGGGACATATTGCCCCGAGCGATAAGCTGAATATTGCAGGAATTGGAATTGGTGGTAAAGGAAAGGTAAACCTGAGGAATATGCCCGGACAAAACATTGTTGCCCTGTGCGATGTAGACTGGGATTATGCAAAACCGGTTTTCGAAGAATATCCTGATGCCAAAAAGTGGAAAGATTACCGTAAAATGCTCGAACAACAAAAGGATATTGATGCAGTGGTAATTGCAACACCCGACCATACCCATGCAGTATCGGCTGCCGCGGCAATGGAATTGGGAAAACACGTTTATCTTCAAAAGCCTTTGACGCATTCTGTCTGGGAATCGAGGTATTTAACAGAACTAGCTAAAAAGACCGGTGTTGTAACCCAAATGGGAAACGAAGGGCACTCTAACGATACTGTTTACGAAGTGGCAGAAGTTGTTCAGGGTGGATGCCTGGGCGATATAAAAGAGGCATACGTTTGGACCGACAGACCTATTTGGCGCCAGGGAATGCCCAAGCCACTGAAAGAAGTGAAAATACCAAAAACATTAGACTGGGATTTGTTTATTGGACCGGCAAAAATGCGGCCTTACAATCCTGAATATCACCCATGGATTTGGAGGGGCTGGTGGGACTTTGGAACAGGAGCCCTTGGAGATATGGGCTGCCATTTGCTTGATGTGCCTAATTATGCACTTCAGCTGGGAGCGCCTAAAGCTTTCCAGGCAAGTTCTTCGTTGGTAAATACCAAAAGCGCACCTGTTTCAGCAAAGGTTTCCTATCTTTTCCCCGCCCGGAAAAATTTACCTTACTGTGCATTGCCTGAGTTGGAATTAACCTGGTACGACGGGGGACTGATGCCCGCACGTCCGTTCGATTTGCCGGTTGATGCTCCAATGGATCCGGGAGGTGGCTTTATGTTTGTAGGTTCTAAAGCAACGCTTATTGCCCGAAGTTATGGTGGGGACTGGAAAGTTTATAAAAACGGAGAAGAAATTATTCCCGAACCTAAAGTAAGTCTTGAAAGAATTTCTGATGACCCAAATGGCGGAGGACGACACGAGATGCATTTTGTTAACTGTTGTAAAAATGGTGGAAAACCTGCATCGAGTTTCGAATATTCAGGTCCGTTTAACGAAATGGTGGTAATGGGTAACCTTGCTGTACGAATGCAGTCGCTTCAAAAAACACTGCTTTGGGATAGTGAGAACCTGAAAGTCACCAATATTTCACCCGACGAGAAATTAATAACAACCAAACTGTTGCCTTTCTCTAACGATGTGGTAACCCTGGCAGTTGAAAGGGAAGCAAAAAACAGAGTTGAGTGGAATGCACAGGAAATGTGTGAAGAGTGGATAAAACATGAATATCAGAATGGTTGGGGATTGTAAAAGTTGAATGAACAATTTTTTATCTCATTTTTTATAGATACAAAGTATAATTTTTATACCATGAAGTTCATTTTAATCCTTTCGCTGGCTATGGTTGTTTCTTTTTGGGCAGTTGCACAGATTACCGATACAACACAGGTTGCTCAGGAAAACACTTTGCCTAAACCCGGGCTCGATAAAAGTAAAATATATTACGGCGGGTACATGACCATGTCGCTGGGAAAATATACCGTAATTGGTGCCCAGCCGCTGGTAGGGTATAAGTTTACCCCTAAACTTTCGATTGGCGGACAGGTATCGTACGAATACATCAGCGACAAAAGGTACTTGCGCGAGCAAAACGGATCGAACTATGGTGCAAGTATTTTTAGCCGCTACCGGATTTCGCCGCGGTTATATACCCATACCGAGTTTTCGTTAATGAGCTACAAATGGTTTTACGATATTGGCGACAGCGAACGGAAATGGGCGCCGATGCTGTATGTTGGCGGTGGTTACAGCCAGCCTGTTGCCCGGAACACCTGGCTAAATGCACAGGTATTGTTCGATGTAATAAATCATAAAAATTCGCCGTACCGCGATTGGGAACCCTATTTTAGCGTGGGAATTGGAGTAGGATTTTAAATAATAGTCGGGTAGTGACTTTGAGTCGCAGCCCGACTATGAAATAGCTTTCATGTAGTTATTTATTTTTCCTGCTCCGCTGCACTTTGCGCATCAATAACTGCAATGGCTGTCATATTAATAATTTCCCGAACACTGCTGTCGCGCTGTAAAATGTGTATCGGTTTATTCATACCCATCAGCACCGGTCCAATTGCCTCTGCTGCCCCAAGCGATTGAATTACCTTGTATGTAATGTTGCCGGAGCTAAGGCTTGGGAAAATTAAAGTATTGGCATCGGCATCGCCCAGTTTATTAAACGGATACCTCGAATAGCGCAGTTTCCCGTTAAGGGCGTAGTTTGCCTGCATTTCGCCGTCGACAATTAAATCGGGGTACTTTTCGTGCAGCATTTTTACTGCTTCTCTTGCTTTTACCGGGCTTCCAAGTCCTTTGTGTGTGCCAAAATTAGAATACGAAAGGATGGCAATTCTGGGCTCGATATTAAAACGGCTTACCTCTGATGCTGTCAGTATTGTTGTATCTGCCATGGTTTGTGCCGAGGGTGTCATGTTAACGGTGGTATCTGCCAAAAACATCGGGCCGCGTTTGGTACACATAATGTACATTCCGGCAAGGTGGTTAAATTCTTCTTTTACTCCAATAATTTGCAAAGCGGGACGTATTGTTGATGCATAATCTCTTGAAAAACCTGAAATAAATGCATCGGCTTCGCCTGTTTCAACCATCATGGTTCCGTAATAATCGCGGTTAAACATTTTTTCAACGGCCTCGTTGTACGTCATGCCTTTGCGTTTTCTTTTTTCGTAAAGAATTTTGGCAAACTTGTGTCTTTTATCTTCTGAAACCGATGTATGCAAATCAATTATAGGTACATTATCCAGTTCAAGCTGATTTTCTTTGATAATGGCTTTTATTTTTTCTTCGTTACCTAAAAGAATTGGTTGTGCAATGCCTTCGTTATTCACAAATTGTGCAGCTTTCAGTATCCTGAAATTATTTCCCTCTGCAAAAACTATCCGTTTCGGATTTTGTCTTGCCTTGTTTCTGATCGACATTATTAGTTTGCTATCGATTCCCAGGCGGCTGATCAACTCCTGTTCGTAAGCTGTCCAGCTTTTAATTGGGTTTCGGGCCACTCCGGTTTCCATTGCAGCATGGGCTACAGCTGTAGAAATCCTTGTAATTAGTCTCGGGTCCAGCGGTTTAGGAATAATGTACTCTTTGCCAAAAACAATATTTCTCATATTATAGGCTTTTGCCACCATTTCGGGTACATACTCCTTAGCAAGGTTGGCAAGGGCTTTGGCTGCCGCAATCTTCATCTCTTCGTTTATTGTTGTTGCACGAACATCGAGCGCACCCCTGAAAATGAACGGAAAGCCCAGTACATTGTTAATCTGGTTGGGGTAGTCGCTCCGGCCTGTAGCCATAATAATATCGTTACGTGCCGAAACGGCATCTTCATAAGCAATCTCAGGATCGGGATTAGCCATGGCAAAAACGATGGGATCTTTCGCCATCGACTTTATCATTTTTTTTGTTACCACATCAGCAACCGATAAGCCGAGGAAAACATCAGCTCCTTCCATGGCCTCTTCAAGGGTATTAATATCCCTGTCAGTAATAAATTGTTTTTTTATTTCATTCAGGTTGGTTCGTTGGCTGTTTATTACTCCCCGGCTGTCGAGCATCACTACATTTTTGGGTTTTACACCCAGGCTAATGTATAGTCTTATACACGATACTGCTGCTGCTCCTGCGCCGTTAACAACTACCTTCAGATTTTCAATTTTTTTACCGTTCAATTCCAGTGCGTTAATCAGTCCGGCGGCCGAAATAATTGCCGTCCCGTGCTGGTCGTCATGAAAAACGGGGATGTTAAGCGCTTTTTTTAGTTTCTCTTCAATCTCGAAACATTCGGGTGCTTTAATGTCTTCAAGGTTTATTCCACCAAATGTAGGGGCAATGGCCTTAACTACTTCAATAAATTTCCCCGGGTTTTTTTCGTCCACCTCAATATCAAAAACATCAACATCGGCAAATATTTTAAATAACAGTCCTTTACCTTCCATCACCGGTTTGCCGGCTTCGGGGCCAATGTCGCCCAATCCCAGCACCGCTGTTCCATTCGAGATAACCGCCACAAGGTTTCCCTTCGAGGTGTATTTGTATGCGTTATCGACATCTTTCTCAATTTCGAGACAAGGTTGAGCAACACCGGGCGTGTAAGCAAGCGATAAATCGTACTGCGTATTATGCGGTTTGGTTGGTACTACTTCAATTTTGCCGGGACGCTCTTTCTCATGATAATTCAGCGCATCTGTTTTACTTATTTTTGACATGGTAATCTTATTCTAATTTTAAACAAAAGTACAGAAACAAAAAGCTCTAATCTAAGATTTTAGTCAGGTGATTTTGTGTTGTACAACAAAAAATGCAGGTGTAATTAAGGTAATATTTACTAATAGTTTGTCTTGTTAAAATAAATAGTTTTATGTTTTTAATTTCAGATTATCAGGGTACCCCTGTTTGTTGACCTTTTCGTTTTATCGGAATTTTTTGTATCTTGAGAATAGTTTCGTCCCCGGTTAAGCATAAAAATCAGAAATTATTAAAAGACTGTTCCGATTTTATTTTTTAGAAATATTATGAGGGATTTTTTGTGGCAGTATAAGTAAAAAAGACGAATAATGAAATAAATTCAAAACAGTCTCTAAGAATCGAAAATTAATTGATGAGATTTTATCTCAGAAGTCATGCAAATTAGTAAATACCATTTAATAATTTTTGTTTTGATTCTCGGACTTTTTTCGTGTAAGAAGTACGATGATGAGCCTGTCATGTCAGGTGATTCATTCAGAATAAAACAGATTTCGGAATATAATGATTTTGGTGAAGAAACAGGCAGGGATGTGTTTAGTTACAAGGGTGAAAAAATTGTTTTGTGGCAGTGGTTTTATATTGATGAAAACGGGGTGGCAGATGAAAAATGGAAAGTGGAGGTGACATACCGCGGTGACAATCTAATCGCTGCCAAACGCAATAAAAATGATAATAAATGGGAACTGGAGAAGGAGTGTACCTATAAAATCAGGGATAACATTGTTTACGAAGAAGTGCTTTCAAGGTATGGGTTTCCCCGGTGTATTGAATGCTGGAAATATAATTATTATTACTCTGGTACCAGGTTAACTCACTGGAATAAATTTGTTAAAAATGAAAACAGCGACTGGGAAGAGTGCTGGAGGGGGGAATATATTTACGAAGACAATAAACTGGTTGAGTACCACGATTTGGTGGTTTGTGAAGATGCAGAATGGAAACAGGATTACAAAAGAAAATACCATTATACCAATAATATACTTACTGTATGGGAAGGAGGAATCCATAGCGCTGACGGTCTTTGGAGCGTATCGCAAAAAGCAGAGTATGGTTATGAAAACGGGAATATGGCAGTTAAAAACTATTTGGTTTGGGACGACTGCAACGAATCGTGGAAAATTTTTGGCTCGCTTAATTATTTTTACGACGAAAACAATAACCTGGTGGAAAAAACAACCTCGTCGGGCGAAAGAACAGAGTACACCTACGAACCCGGTCAGGGAAATGCTTCACTCTTGTATTATAACCCAACCGATTTTGCAGGCCCCGAACCGTTTTGTAAGAGTGCTGAGAAGTAAAAAAAGAGCCTGGGTATTTCCAGACTCATAGTATTTTCAGTAGCGAGAGGCGGGCTTGAACCGCCGACCTCATGATTATGAATCATGCGCTCTAACCAGCTGAGCTACCTCGCCATTATTTCAACTTTTTTG
>JBDLJS010000083.1:0-18883 GCA_039714235.1 Bacteroidota bacterium
TGGCAAACGCCCGGTTCCGGTACGTTCAGGTGGTAGTATCCCAATTATTTCAACTTTCGAAGAAATACTGGGTATTAAATCAGTTTTAATGGGATTTGGTCTGGAGGCCGATGCCATTCACTCGCCAAATGAAAATTATCCGCTCGAACAGTTTTACAACGGAATTAAAACCATTCCGCTGTTCTACAAATATTTTGTTGAGATGAACAAATAAATTGCTGTACAGAGTACAAAAATATTAGTATTGAGAAAACAGGGTTTCAAAAACGGAAACCCTGTTTTTTTCTATTTCAATTTCTTCAGCAATTTTCGTTTCGTTTTACGGTAGTCTCTCAAATTCAGGTTATAATCAGTATAACTTCTGAACTGTTTCCCAATCAGTTTTTTCGCAAGGTCTTCATTTTTCTTTTTCAGCTGCTGAAGCAAATCATAATCCTCGCAACCCATCCTATGGGCTTCAAAACGGATGGATGAAAGTGGCCCGTCTTCGCCCGGATAAATAATATGCGTGTCTCCGGCAGGCAGGTAATTAGTTGGCCCGGCGACGGGCGACGGATGTTTCACCACACTTTGTTTATAAGGATCGGCAAGATACTGGTTTAAACCCCAGTGCAAATAACCGTTTGTAGAATAGTGTGCTGCTCCCCAGCCAAAATAAACCTGACGCAGCCTTTCCATGTCCAGTGTACGGTTTAACCATTTGCCTCCCGGAACAAGGCATGTGTAAACAATAACCTCATCGCCAAGTTCCTCCCTCTCCCTGAAAAAGGATTCATTCTCCTGAAAATCGTTTATTAACGGGCACCAAATATCCACTGCACCAGCAATACCATCCCTGTCATTTGTGGCTTCTATTATTTTAACTTCCGGGAATATCTCTTTTACTTGGGCTGCAATATCGCTGTAACACTTTGCATTAACCGAAGTGGGCTCGTCGGCAATGTGCTGCAGCCAGCTTTTTGTAAGATTATTCTTAACAGCGAACTCTTTTACCAACTCCATCAGTTTCCGTACATCTTCTTTTCCATTATCCTTATAATATTTTTTATTTGTGAGATTAACGTACAGTTCCGGATCGCTCCAGTCGTCTTTACTTCCCCTGCCTGCCAAATGAGGCGATTCAAAATATTTAAATCCATTTTTCCGAAATAAATCAATATATCGAAGTAAATTATCTTCTTCCAGAACAATTTTATCATTTTCAACTTTAAACAGTTCTCCGGGAATAATTATACAGTTCTGTCGTCCCTGTGCCATTAACTTTGCGTATTTATCCAGCATTTCGAACCACGGTTCTGTCCAGCGTTCCACCTGGTGTTTTTCTTCCATGCAGCTCTGGTTAAACCAGTTTGTGTAGAGAAATTTACTCTCAGCAAGCTCAGGTAATTCAACAGGATAAACTTTCACTGTAAAAACACCTTCTTCATTAAAATTTTCGGCCTTAACATTCACTTTAATTTTGTATTTCCCCGGTTTCCCAATAACTGAAGGCGGAACAGCCAGACGAAATGCAGTATAATTTTGTTTAGCCATAAACTCATTCGTTTTCACCGGTTTAATCACCTCGAAAACCTGAAAAGGCGCCCGACGGATTACGTAAGGATTTTTTTGGCCTGTAAACTGCTCAGTCCTGCTGTCGAGCCCTGTATTTTCCTCCACGGGGACATCAATGAGTTGGTTCCAAACCTCTGTTCCCAAATATTCTCCGTCGATACTTGCTGAAATTGTAAATGATTCACCTTTCGACATTTTCACAAGAATGTGTACTTCAGCCACTGCACCGACCGGAATATCAGCTTTCCACTTCCGGTTATATTCTAACAACTCATTTTTATCGGGATAAATAGCTTCCAGCGGATCGACCAGCCATAACTGGCCATTAACCGTAATCACACTGAGCAGAATCAAAAAAGATGTAATGAAAGATTTCATGGTAAAAAAATTTGGTTATCCAATTGTAATTTTCTTTTTGAAGGGGGTAAAACCGGTCAGGTAAACACAGTCGCCGTCGGGCTTTGGCAAACTTCCCCTAATTGCTGTCCATTCATGTTCGGCTATACCCGTGCCAAATTCAATTTCATCATCTTCGAAACTGTACTTTCCCGTTCCGTTTTTTAATAAGAATGATTTTTCAAAATGCGTCGCCCCGATAGTTTTCGGGATTTCAACTCCGGTTAAGGTTCCACCATTTCTGAATGCCATCTCAACAGCCAGCGGGACATTGTCGGTCCCTTCCAATTCAAAATCAAGTTCAAATATCCTGTTGCTCTCCGAAACTGTAACCTGAGCTTTTATTTTTTGCACTTCACTTTTATCCCTGCGTTTTCGGTCTTCGTCAAACGGAATATCGTAGTTAGGTTTTTCTCCCTCTGGCAAAGGTTGAAAATAGCCCCACTCAAACTCCCATTTCAGAATAAAACTATCACCTGCACGCTCTACCGTTTCAGCTTTAAACTGTCCGCGCCCGAAAAAAGCAGATGCCAGCCGAACAGATGCCAAAACTGCTTTTCCTTTACTTAACGTAAAAAAGGTTGGATTGTCGGCTAAAACGGTTGCATCAATATTTCCCTTTCTAATTCTTGCCAGTTTGGAATTTGGGAACTCTTTGAGATAATTGTCGGGCAAAGGTTGAGGTGTGGGCAGAGAATTTGCATAAATATTATCCTCCAATAAATACACCAGGTAAGTTGATAGTTTTTCGGGCACTGTTTTTTCTATTTGGGAAACAAGATTTGCAAACTGCCCGGTCTGGTCATTTAAGGCCATGTACCGGAGCGGAACATAGTAATGCTCCATAAACCCCACCCGGAACTGATCCTGTCGACCCGAAGCCTCAGTTGCCACCTCCCCATTGGGATGAATATAATACAAAGTCATATCCAGATTTTTCCTCACCGGCTCCAGCAATTCGGGCCTTTTTAAGAGTTTTGCCATGGTAACCAAACAGCGGTTAGTCAATGGGGTATAAATGTATGTGCTTCGTTCTTCGTACTGCCCGTCAGCATCAATGTCAATTCCTTCCCGCAGCCACTCGTTAATTCGTTTAATGTATCTTTCGTCGGGGAACAGTTCGTTTAATCTCGACATGGCCATGCTTACCACCCATCTGTGGTTAGGCGTATGGACACCTCCGACAATAAAAGCCTCGCCCGCCCTTTTCAGAAATCTTTCTAACAAGCCCAATATGTTTTTCAATTCTTCATTCTCTGCTCGTCTTAAGAGTTTATAAGTGGCACAAAGCGGCTCAACTACAAAGGCAGTATCGGGTGTTGAATGAAAATTGGTTGAAAGCAAATCGATAGTTCCATCATCATGTTGCACTTTTAACAGATACCTGATGGCCAACTCCATTGGTTCAATTAATGATTCATTGAGATGAAATTTAGAATGAGGTTGGATAAACGATATTGCCAGAATCTTGATAAGAGCACCAGTTGAGCCAGGTGTGAAAATTTTCCAGCTGTCGTGTACTCCGCCATAATATTTCGAACCGGGATTTCGGTCCTGCAGCTCCATTATTTTTGGAACACGCTCGTCATTCAATTTAATAAGGTTTTCAACCAGTTTTTCAAAACTATCGAATTCAGGGAAATCATTTTTTGCCAGTAAAGTTGAAGGTGAAATAATTCCGGTTGAGATAAGTGAAGCTGCACCGGTGTAATGCAAAAAGGCGCGTCGGTTCATCATAAGGTTTAGTTTTGTTGATCATCTAAATTACAAAAGTTTAAGAGACTGATTTGTTATTATTACACAATTGTCCTGTAAAAATAAATTTATGGCAGAGATTCCCTGCCTGCCGGCAGGCAGGTTTCGCTACATTTCATTCCGAGCAAAGCGAAGAATCTTAATAAAATTAACCGGACAGTAGTGATTTTATTATTTAAATAGTGTCGATTTTCATTTGCAGTTAAAAACAGTTTTCGTTTATTGGTGTTGAAAATTACAATCAATAAATATGTTAAAACGTAAACCGGATTTCGAAAATCTACTACAAGTTCTAAGAAAAAAAAAGCCCAATCGTCCCACCCTTTTTGAGTTTTTTCTGAACAGGGGACTTTACGAGCAGCTTGCCGACGATAAAGCAAAAAATACAACCGACGAACTGCGCGATCTCAGGGTAGTTGTAAGTGCTTGTAAAAATGCAGGTTACGATTATGCAACCATCCCTACTTCGTTTATGAAAACCATGCGGTTCCACACCAACGTGCAGGCCGAAAAAGAGAGCCTGTCGTTAAACGAGGGCTTTGTTATTACCGATGAAAAAAGTTTTAATGAATATGCCTGGCCCGACCCGGAAGTTGGGAATTACGAAGCTTACGAGCAACTGGGGAAGGAACTTCCTGACGGCATGAAACTGGTTGCATGTGGCCCCGGCGGTGTGCTTGAAAATACAGTAGATTTAGTTGGTTACGAAAACCTTTCTTACATGAGCCTGCTCGATCCCGATTTAACCGAACAGGTTTTCGATGCCATCGGCTCGCGTTTGTTGCACTACTACCAGATTGTATCCTCTTTTTCGTCAATCGGGGCAGTAATCAGCAACGACGACTGGGGTTTTAAAACCCAAACCATGTTCGAACCAGATATGCTGAGAAACTACGTTTTCCCGTGGCATAAGAAAATTGCAGAGGCCATTCATACCGAAGGGAAACCGGCAATTCTGCACTCGTGCGGTAACCTCTCGGCCGTAATGGACAATGTAATTGAAGACATGAAATACGACGGGAAACACTCGTACGAAGACATAATTACACCGGTTGAAACCATGTGGGAGAAATACCACAAACGAATTGCCATTATGGGTGGCATCGACATGGATTTTATTGCAAAATCGACTCCCGAAGAGGTTAAAAACCGTTCGCTGAATCTACTTGAATTAACTGCTGATGAAGGCAGTTATGCGCTCGGCTCGGGCAACAGCATTGCAGATTATGTGCCTTTCGAAAATTTCAGGGCAATGGTTGAAGCTGTGGATGAGTTTTAATAATATACTGAAGTCATTACAGAACCGGTCTTTATAAATTTCAGGGAATAAAGACCGGTTCTTTAATATATTTCAATGGGTATGCTTTTGTTTTAACTACTCATTTTTTTATCTGATTTTTCTCGTACAAAGGCCATTTTCAAAATAATTTTTATCCATTCAACATTTCTTTTATTGCTTTCTCCAAACTGAAAACTATTGGCGACAAAGCTGTTTAGTACTGCAACAGCGTTTAAAGGAACTTTACATTGTCAAATTTAATGTCAAATCTTTAAAAATTAATGTCATGAAACGAAATGTAATTTTCCTAATCTGTCTGATTGCTTCGATAGTAGTTTTCGGACAGAACGAAACAAAACACGTAGAGGTTGATGAAGTACAGGTAACTCCACCAAAATTTACCGGGGTATTAAATGCAATGGCGCTATTCGAGGCCGGCAAATCTCCGATTAACAATTATCTCGCTAAAAATTTTGTTTGCCCCACAGAAACAGCTCAATGTTCTAAAGAAGGTACCGAAATCATTCAGTTTACCGTAACCCCGGATGGTTGGTTAACCAACTTTAAAGTTATTAATAGTGTATGCCGCATAGTTGACGATGAAATGATTCGTATTCTAAAAAACACAAACGGAATGTGGATGCCGGGTTATAATAATGGTGAACCAACTGCCATGGAGCAAGAGGTATCTTTGATGATTGGAGATTACAGCAAAGATAAAATGGTTAACCATTTTGTTAAACAAGCTAAAAAATATTGTAGGCTGGGAAATACAACTTTATTGGTAGAACACAAGCCTAAAAAAGCCTTGAAGTATTATAACAAAGGTGTTAAATATGTGCCGTCAGATAAATCACTGTTATCGCTGCGGGGGTTATGCCATTATGAACTTGGAGATAAAGAAAGCGCCAGAAAAGACTGGAATAGAATAACATCACTTGGTGGAATCAATCCAAATGAGATTGCTTATGAAATAAATGAAATGAAAGGGTTTTCAGAAATGACAGAAATTCTGGACAATAATAAAAAAGATTAATCTCCACATTTCTTAGGTGATTTGTTTAAAGCAGGTTCTGGTTGTATGGAACCTGCTTTTTTATAGTAACAGGGAGTTAGGTGTAAGAAATTATTTTTACAAACCATCTATTCCCTATGTAACTAAAACCCACCAAATAACGTTCAACAAGTCAACAGGTTAAACCAAAGGTGATGAGCTCTCCCAATTCATCAAATAACGACTTTTTAAAGAAACTTAGCGAAGTTACTGAAACCAACCTAACCAATCCCCAGTTTGGTGTTTCAATGCTGGCTAAAGAGATGGGCATGGGGCGTCATAACCTCCACCGAAAAGTAAGTTCTATTGCTAAAATTACTGTAAGCCAGTTTATTAACCAGGTGCGTTTAAAAAAAGCAAAAGAAATTCTCAGGCATACTTCCGATACAGTTTCCGAGGTAGCATACAAAGTTGGTTTTAGTAATGTTTCTTATTTTATCAAATGTTTTCATGAATATTATGGTTATTCTCCCGGTGAGGTTGGAAAAAGGGAAGAAGAGGAAAACAATTCCAATCAAATCGTTCAATCAAATAATAAGAAGTTAAAAAAATTTCTACTTTCAGCAGTAATCTTAGTTGTATTAGTCGTTGTATTCATCATCATTTTTAAACCTTTTTCATTCCAACAAAATAAACTGGAAAACAAAATTGCTATTTTACCTCTAGACAACTTTGACATTCGGGATTCAAGTTATTCGACTGAGATAGATGGCATAATACAAAATATTATAATTAATTTATCCAAATTAAATGACATTAGAATTTCACCGTGGCAATCGGTCTTGCAATACAGGAATAATTTCAAACCGGCACCGTTGATTGCAAAAGAACGTAAAGTAAATTACGTAATAAAACCAAGCGTTCAATCCATTCAGGGCAAAATTACTCTTAGTCTTGACTTGATAGATGGGCCAAGGGATAAACTTCTGGACAACTATAATCATAAAATTGACTCAACTAATGAAACCACAATACACCTGGAATTTATAAAAGAAATTTGCGATAAGCTTAATGTTTCAATTACCCCGGAAGAACAGAGCAGAATAAACAGAATTATCACATCAAATAGAAAAGCAAATAAACATTACTGGAAAGGTGTTGAGTTTTTAAATCTCTGGTATCATAAGCGTATAGGTAGGAATAATATTGAGAAGGCACTAAGCTGTTTTATAAATACTTTGGAATATGATTCTAAATGTGCATCAGCGTATGCACAAATTGCAAGAATCTATTTTATAAAAGATGATCATTTTCTTGATCCAATGCGAATTGATGAAAATAAAAAGGAATTCAGCAAAAAAATAAATTATTATGCAGACAAAGCATATTTTTATGATTCTCAACTGGACTTGAGTTTAATAGCAAAAGCCCTGTATTATTATAATGAAGAGGATTATAAAGAAGCTTTACAATATTTAGAGTTGGCTTTGGAAAATAGTCCAAATTCTATCCTGGCAATTCGTTACTTATCTAATACTTATGACAGACTGGGAGAATCAGAGAAATTTATTGAATATTCACTAATGGCTATCTCACTAAGCGGTGCTGAAATAAATGGATCATTAGAATATGATTATCTTCAATTAGCTAAAGCATTCAGAAATTTTGGATTTTTTAATGAAGCCTTAAAATATTTAGACAAGACGATTGATATTAATCCAGACTATAATAGAGCAAAATTATTAAAATCACAATTGGTTATGGATTTGAGAGATTATGAAAAAGCAAAAGAAATATTAACAGATTTATCAATTAAGAGCGATGACTCTTTCGAGTCATCGCTTCCTTTTTTATGTACCATTAATTATCTCTTGCGTGACTACGCCGAAGCTCAAAAATATTATGAGATTGTAGATGAAATCATAGAAAAAACAAATGGAAAAGATTATGGATGGTCTTCCGGTCGTAGGGCAATAGTTTGCAGAGAATTAGGTGAAAATGATAAAGCTGAAGAACATATCAACAAATACTATGAGTTTGCCCAAACACTTGTTATAAAACGTAAAAGTTATCGACTACTTGGTTATTATTCATTTAAAGGTGACACAGCAAAAGCAATTGAGCAGATGAATATAATATCTCAATATTCCTATCTTTATTATCATATATGTCTTTTTGAAGATGCACCATTATATGATAACGTCCGAAATCTTCCCGAATTTCAGAAAATGGTGCAAGAATTGAAAACTAATTTTAACCAAACCCACGAACGGATTAAAGCCTCACTGGAGGAGAAGGAACTGCTGGATTTGGAAATCTAATTTCCATAAATTGTTTTGATATTGTACTTTTGATAAAAACAAATCAAAATGTCTGTCAGAAATCTAACCTCAATTTTACTCCTTTCAATTATATTCTCTTGTTCAACGAAACAACAACAACCCAACTTTGTATTTATCCTAGTTGACGATCTCGGCTGGGCCGATGTAAAATGCAACTACCCAGAAAGTTTTTACGATACTCCAAACATTGATAAACTTGCTGAAAGCGGAGTGAGATTTACAAATGCCTACTCAGCTAACCCGGTTTGCAGCCCTACCCGCGCAGCCATAATGACCGGCAAACACCCTAACCGCGTGAACATTACCGACTGGATTCCGGGTTCAGACCCTAAAATGAGGCCTTTACTTGGTCCACAAGACGGTACAGAACTGGCACTAAATGAAATAACCCTTGCCGAAAAACTAAAAGAAAAAGGATACAATACCTGCTTTGTTGGCAAATGGCATTTGGGAGATGAAGGCTATTTCCCCGAAGACCAGGGATTCGATATAAACATTGGCGGGCACCACAAAGGCAGCCCACCGGGAGGATATTATTCGCCTTACAAAAATCCGAAGCTTACCGACGGCCCGGAAGGGGAATACCTGACCGACCGCCTGACTGACGAAAGCATAAAGTTTATTACCGAAAATAAAAAGGAGCCGTTTTTGCTGTATCTGGCATTTTACACGGTTCATACTCCAATTCAGGCATCGAAAAAACACATTGAAAAGAATGAGAAAAAGCGTGAAGTTTTAGGGCTCGACGAAGTCCCACATAAAAAAGAAGGCAATGGCTGGACAAAACTGGTACAGGAGAATGCAGCGTATGCTTCGATGGTAGAGGCCATGGATGAGAACGTTGGCCGTATTTTAACAACATTAAAAGAGCAGGGGCTGGATGAGAACACGTGGGTAATTTTTACCAGCGACAATGGCGGGCTTTCAACATTGCGAAGAAAAAATGCACCAACAAATAATGGCCCTTTACGTGCCGGGAAAGGATGGTGTTACGAAGGCGGAATACGTGTACCGCTGATAATTTCGGGGCCGGATATTATCGAGCCTGGTAGAGCTGAAAACTTCCCTGCAATAAGTATGGATTATTATACAACCATGTTGAACCTTGCGAAAATTGAACACGTTAAAAACGATGGGGAGAACCTTTTGCCCAGTCTTACTGAAAACAAACCGACAGAGCGAGACGAACTGTTCTGGCATTACCCGCATTACCACGGAAGCACCTGGAAACCAGGCTCAGCCCTGCGTAAAGGAGACTGGAAACTGGTTGTTCATTACGAAGATAACCGGACTGAACTTTTTAATCTGGCAGATGATCCTGGTGAAGCAACTAATATTGCTGCACAAAATCCGGAAAAAATTGCTGAACTGAAAGCTATTCTGGATAAAAAACTGGCTGATACCAATGCAAAATTTCCGAGGCCAAATCCCGATTACGATCCGAGGGATTGAAAGAAAGTCGCAGTTAGCAATAAAAAAGAACCGGTCTTTAAATGTTGAAAAAGATAAAGACCGGTTTTTAATTTTAAAACGAAATAATTCTAAGTTTCTTCTTCTCCAATCTCTTCTGAGGCGGAAGTAATCCATTTTCTTGTAGAAGTTTCAACGTAATACAAAGGTTTCTCGTTACGCAGCATGTCGGCCAAATAAACTACGTTTTCTGCCGGAGGAAACCAGTTTTTATTTCTCCAGCTTCCATCCACTTTGTAGTGAAAAATCACCCAGGGTTTGTTGTTGTCAATGTCGTACCGAAGTACGTAATTCTCAATTTTGTAAACTGCCATAATTTAAATAATTTTAGGTTGGTAAATTAATATAGCACCCTTTGTTTAATCCGGGCACAGTTATAAGTACTTTATACGTATCAAGGTTTAATGTATATTGTTAATAACAGCCGAAAGGTAGCCCCTGCGTTGTTTTAAGGTTGAAGACTTCATTCATCCATTCCATGTTCCTGTTCATAAATTCGATTTCCATATTTTGGGATTTAATAATTTAACGGATTATCAAGTTATGAATATATTGTAAGAAAAGCAATGTTTGAGGAGGTTATTAATATTGTCATCAGTCGTCATCCGGCTTTAAATCCGGAAGACGACTTCGTTACAGGATATTCTATTTTTTTATCAGTTCAACATACATTAATTCAACCTCTGTCCAATTATCCCTGTCGGGTGTCAATGAGATTATTTGCGATCCTTTTTCAGGAATATCTATTTCACCGAGTGTAACAATTTCAAAATTTTCACCTGTAGGCTCAATCTCTGTCTTAATTTTTTCAATACCGGTTTCTACAGTTAAACCAAATGGTTGTTGTGCTCTAAGTAAAGCTTCAACTTTATATTTGCCTGGTTCTGAATTATTAAACATCCACTCCAAACGTACCCGCGAATCCACCCAGTTTCGAATAACCGATTTACTTCCGGAGCCTTTCAATTGTGCATGTGTTCCGTATCCAGGATTATGAATATCGGCAAAATCGGCCGGTAACAGGATAGAACCTTCATTAAGCGTCGGCTTATTGCTTGTAACCTCAAAACCACCTTTAATTTTAACTTTTACAACTGTATTAATTTCATCGAATATTACAGATAGTGCATGAATATGCAGATCCCCATTTTCAAACTTCCAGGCAAATTTTTGTTTCGGATTAGAAAGCAAACACACATCGCTTACCTTAGCTTTTAGTCCCGGCACACTCAATAATCCGTCTTTGGGCCAGTCGAATACATGTAAATACAAACATGTATTGCCATTAACCGTCTTTTGGGTACATCTCCCCCATGGCAATTTAAAGAACGGGCTGGCGCCTGTTCCATAAATCGATTCACCGTTTTGTTGCATCCAAATCCCAATCTCTTTTAACCGTTCTACGCTTGGCTTTGGTATTTCTCCTTCTGCTGTTGGGCCAACATTCAATAACAGGTTACCTCCTTTGCTGGCAATATCAACCAGCATTTTTATCAGCGTTTCTGTCGATTTCCAATTATCGTCGTACCACTTGTATCCCCAGCTGGTGTTCATGGTCATACAAACTTCCCAGTCGTAATCGAGCCCTGTTGGCGGAACATGCTGTTCGGGTGTACTAAAATCGCCCGGCCATGGTCGGTATAAACGGTTGTTGGTAATCAACTCGGGGTAATCGTCTGCAACATTCTGCAAAGCCTGTGCTGCTTCTTCTGTCATCCCTCGTGGTGTATCCCACCATAAAATGTCGAGGCCACCATAATTCTCAAGAATTTCTTTAACCTGTGGCACTGCTTTGTCGTTTATATAATCCATTAGTGGTTCGCGTTTCAAATCGGGATCCCAGTGCGGTTTGCCCTGCTCGATGTTGAAATAAGTACCACCCGGTTCGTGCCAGTCCTGTGCCTGCGAATAGTAAAATCCCAGGCGAATTCCCTGTTTTTCACAGGCTTCGGCCAGTTCTTTCAACGGATCGCGGTCGAATGGTGTTGCATCGACAATATTGTATTTGCTCGCTTTTGAATGAAACATGGCAAAACCATCGTGGTGCTTCGATGTAATGACAATATATTTCATTCCTGCAAATTTGGCCAGCTTTACCCATTTTTCAGCATCGTATTTTTCCGGATTGAAATTCTCAGGCAGTTTTTCATATTCTTCCACCGGAATTTTAGCCCTTGCCATAATCCATTCGCTAATTCCGGGTATTTGTTCCCCTTTCCATTCACCGGCTGGTTCGGCATATACCCCCCAGTGAATAAACAATCCGAACCGGGCATCACGCCACCATTCCATTTTTTTATCCTGTGCAATGGTTGCCTCATCTTTTTCGGGCTGCTGTTGTTTTGTATTACAAGAAAAAAGTAAAAAAAGTATGCCAATGGTAAAAACGATAGTTCTCATAAGTATCTGTTTTAGGTTTTTACTGTTTTAATAGTATAAAGTTCAGAATAATAATTACAAAAACGAAATGGTACGAGTTACTATTTTTATCAAATTCAATTTAAGTTGTTTCAATCAATTTTTTAGTAATTTAAGGGCTTAAATTCTGTTAAACCTAATAATAAAACTATGATAAAATATTTACTGACTGTTTCCATTGCTTTCATATTCAGTTTAAATCTTTCTGCTCAAAAACAAAAAGTAATATTCGATTGCGATTTGGGCGGAGATATTGACGATGCCTTTGCCGTTGCACTTCTTCTGAACAGCCAGGATGAATTTGAAATCCTCGGCCTTTGCATGGACCACGGCAATACTCACGGAAGGGGCCAGGTTGCCTTAAAAATGTTATACGAAACCGGATTGGATGACATACCTGTATTTATTGGCAGGCATACCCCTACAATTGTTGGTGAGCAAACTGAATTGGAAGGAAAATCATCACAAATGATGTGGTCGGAAGATTTTGATAAACTGAAACCACAAAAACAAACTGCAGCAGATTTTATAGTCGAAACTCTAAATAAATATCCGGGTGAAGTTATCCTGTTTACAGTTGGGCCAGTGGGAAATATTGCTGATGTGCTGGTTAAAGATCCGCAGGTGCTGAAAAAAGCGAGAAAAGTTGTTTCAATGTTTGGCTCAATAGATGTTGGGTACAATGGAGGTGCACCTGCGCCCGAATGGAATGTTCGTGCAAATATTGCTGCCGGGAAAAAACTGATGTTATCTGGTGCCAATATTGTACTAGCTCCGCTCGACTGCACCGACCATGTTATTTTTAACGACAAATATCTAACTGCAATTTTTAACAGGCAGACTCCATTAACCAATTCACTTGGTGCACTTTATTCTTTGTGGTTCCAGCATGCCGGTTATGCAATCCATCCAAAAATGTTCGATGGTGTGGCAGTTGGAATGGTGTTGTGGCCGGAACTTTTCGAAACCAAAGAGGCTTTTGTTTATGTAGACAACAAAGGATTTACTAAAATTGATAAAAACAAAACTCCCAATTGTACAATCGGAATGAAAATTAATGAGGAGGAGTTTTTGAAAAGGATGTACCGGAAATTAGTGGAACAGGATTTCAAAAAAAACTAAAAGAAATTATTTCTAAAAGCTTAAACTACAACTAAAATGAAATACGTATTCCGTTTACTTATATTTGTGTTTGTAGCCATTTTTTCATCGTCGTGTAACAACTTGCAAGAAACCGAAGGGCCCTATTTCGGAAATGGCTTCCACAACGGCTGGGCCGACCACACTTCAATTGTTATCTGGACACGGCTGACAAAAAATACGGAAGGAAATGCCGATGGTGCCAAATTTCTTGTTCCATCTTCAGAAGAGCACCGAAGACTGGACAGGGAAGCAAACCCGGAAGCAATTTACAAAGCACAAATTCCGAAAGGGCTTACTCTTAACGATATGGTTGGAGCCTGCCCGGGAGCACCCGGCGAAGTCAAACTTACCTACTACCCGTTAACACATTCGGTCGATAAAACCGAAACGGAATGGGTAGCTGTTGACAACGGTAAAAATTTCACGACCCAATGGAAACTGGAGAACCTTACTCCCGACACAAAATATGTGGTTGAAATTGAGGCACGTTTAAACGAGAATTCAAAAGTTTCGGATA
Source organism: Bacteroidota bacterium (assembly GCA_039714235.1). GTDB lineage: Bacteria > Bacteroidota > Bacteroidia > Bacteroidales > Prolixibacteraceae > Draconibacterium. Next base: position 13,869 of record JBDLJS010000083.1, read on the forward strand.
AAATTGAAGGAGCATTTCGAACGCCACCAACTGCCAAATCGGATGATGAAATCGAATTTTGCGTGGTAACCTGCCACGACTATTGGCGAAAAGACACTACCGAAGGGCATAAAATTTACAATGTAATGATGGATATGTTTCCTGATTTTTATATTCATACCGGCGATGTTGAGTATTACGACAAACCAGAACCTTATGCTCTTACAGAGGAAATTATGCGGTTTAAATGGGACCGTTTGTTTGCCCTGCCTCTCCAACGTAATTTCTGGACACAGGTAACCTCCTATTTTATGAAAGACGACCACGATGTATTAAAAGATGATGCCTGGCCAGGTATGACTTACGGTACAGTTTCCTGGAAACGGGGATTGGAAATTTTTGAGAAGGAACAGTTCCCGTCACACGACAAATATTACAAAACTGTACGATGGGGGAAAGACCTGCAAATTTGGATTACTGAAGGCAGGAACTACCGTAGCCACAACAACGCACCCGACGGTCCTGGAAAAACAATATTTGGCGAGGAACAAAAAAAATGGTTGTTTGAAACATTAAAGGAATCGGATGCAACTTTTAAGGTAATAATAAATGCAAACCCGATTCTTGGGCCTGACCGTAAAAACAAACGCGACAACTACTCTAACGACAACTGGAAATATGAAGGTGACGAGATTCGCAATTTCTTAAACCAGTTTGACAATGTGTATTTGTGCAATGGCGACCGCCACTGGCAATATGTAACCCACTGGGAAGGAACAAATCTATGGGAGTTCAGTTGTGGTGCAGGTTCCGACATACATGCAGGTGGATGGAAGCAGGAAGACGTGAGGCCGGAACACCGTTTCTTAAGGGTAAAAGGCGGATTTCTGCGGGGTCTTGTATCACGAAACGAGGGTTCACCAACCCTTACTTTTCAGCATATTGATGTGGATGGGAATGTGATGCATGAAGAAAAATTTGCGAAGTTGTAACAAAACAGATAATATATAAGGTTTAACAATAATACTTTTAAGATGCAAACAAAAAAATATTCGTTTAATACCTCCTTCTTCTTACTCGTTCTTCTTATTGCTATTTCTTCAGGATGTAAAAAAACACCCCAAACCCTGGCGGCATCAGACAAATACCGTTTAATATGGAATACAGATCCTGAAACATCGGTAACACTGGCCTGGGATCAGCTAAAATATTCTGAAACAGTAGTTTATTTCGATACCAGTGACTGGGGACGTCAATACTGGAAATACAACCGAAAAACGGTTCACAGCAACGAGAATAATAAATATGGAATGAATACCCGTTTTGCAATATTGAAAAATTTGAAGCCCGGAACAAATTATTACTTTATTATAAAAGATGAATTTGGGGTGAGCGACCGTTTTTGGTTTAAAACCGCCCCTTCAGAGCCTTCATCATTTTCTTTTATTGCAGGAGGAGACACAAAAAGCGAAGGATTGCCTCTCGAAGCCGGAAGGGCCTCTACCCGAATTGTTGGTAAATTACGTCCTTTATTTGTAATCTTTAACGGCGACTTTACCAGTGGAAATGGTACCAATCCTTTAAACTGGCAAAAATGGCTGACCGACTGGCAACAATTAACCACCACTGCCGATGGACGATTGATTCCCATATTTCCGGTACACGGAAACCATGAAAATGGCGATAAAGGAAATTTGCACTATATTTTTAACTCACCCTACCACAATAACGATTCATCCAGTATTTATTATTCTGTAACAATTGGCGGGAACCAACTTCATGCCATTGCATTAAATTCAGAAATTGAAACTGGTAGAGCACAAAAAAACTGGCTCGAAAAAGATATGAAAGAGAACGAAAACTGCACTTTTAAAATTGCCTGCTACCACAAACCGTTTTGGCCACATACCACACGAAAAAGAGAAAATAAAACACTTTTCAATCAGTGGGGATGGTACTTCGACCGCTACGGGCTAGATATTTCGATTGATGCCGATTCGCATATGCACAAGATAACTTATCCGGTAAAACCTGATACTACTTCAGAAAATGCTTATATGAGTTATATCAGGGATGATGAAAATGGCACCATGTTTATTGGAGAAGGGAGTTGGGGTGCCACTCCCCGGCTGAATGACGATGACAAACCCTGGACTATGGCAAGTGGTTCGTTCAACCAGGTTAAATGGATTCACATTTTCCCTGAAGATGATAAAAATCAGGCCAGAATGAAAATTTACACCATCATTACTGCCTCTTATGACAGCACTGGAAACCAAACGCTTTTCGACAAAGATGTAGAACCGCTTACCGAGGAAAATTTATTGAGCATACCTAAAAACATTAAACTGTTTGAGAATGAAATTACCGGCCAATTTGTTCAGTACCCTTTTAAAAATTAAAAACGGTAGCTAATCCCGGTGCTGAACATATATTTCGAGTACCATTTATCAGGAATGTACTCATCAGTCTGATGGCCTAAAAAAAGATTCAGCATTACTCTTTTTACAAGTATTTTTGAGCCCAGAATCGTTCGTTGCCGGGTGTATCCCATTCCGTTAAAATAGAAGTTAAATTCGGTTGTAATATAAGGAGACACATTTCTGAATCTGTCGTAACTAAGCTGTAACTGATTCCTGTATCGATTTATGAATTCTCCATCCATAAAACGAAATTCCCACCGGTTCCGGTCCCTGAAACTAAAATGCCCCCAGATTTTTTTATAATAAAGATGAATCATGGGACGATATTCTCTCCTCCAGTTATCGCGTATCGGAAAATCGACATATTCCTGTTTATAACCTACTCCCAAACTGAACTTCTTACTTGAAGGAAAATCGAGCGAAATTTGTGTGTGGTTGAGAAACCATCCAAAATTATGGCCAAAAAAATTGGCATTATGAAATGACAGGTCCATGTCTTTGATTTTGGTTTCTCCTCCCACAAATGTCCATAACTCAAAATCATTTGCTTTTGAATAAGGAATAAACAACAGCATCAAAACAACTGACAGAAATAATGATTTTTGATAAGTACGCATATAATACAAACGAGCAGGTTATTGGCCTTGGTTATCGAAATACACAATTAATTGTGAACATGCAAATTTACATCTTTCATTAAATCAGGCAAGGAATTTAATCGTGATTCACAATTCAGGTATTAGTTAAAAAATAATAAAACTTTTTTTTGTAAATTTAGTGGTCATTCCAACTTTAAACAGATAAACGAAAGTCTAATTCTAAACCAATAATAAATCTAATAACGATGACACAAAGACGAGATTTTATTAAACAAAGTATTTTAGGTACTGCCGGCATCACCATTGGGGGAATGGGTTTTAGTGCCAAATCGTATGCATCAATACTTGGTGCCAATGATCGTTTTCGAATTGCTGTTTGTGGTGTAAACGGGCGTGGGAAAAGCCACATAAAAGGATTCGACGGACAAGACAATGTAGAAGTAGCTTACCTGGTTGACCCGGATAGTGCCGTTCTTGACAACCGGGTAAGGGAATTGAGAGAAAACGCAAAAAACAGTACCCGTGTTAAAGGAGTGGCAGACGTACGCACTGTTCTCGACGATAAGGAAATAGATGCCATTAGCTGCGCAACACCAAATCATTGGCATTCGTTAATGGTAATTTGGGCCGCCCAGGCAAAAAAACACTGTTATGTTGAGAAACCGGCAAGCCACGACATATACGAAGGACGTGTAGCGCTGGCAGCAGCAGAAAAATACGGAGTTGTTGTACAGCATGGTACACAGCGACGAAGCGAAGATAAATGGGCACAACAAGTGGCAGATATTCAGTCTGGAAAGTATGGAAAAATGGTGGTTTCGCATGGTTTTGCCTGTAAACCCCGTAGTGGAATAGGTTTTGAACCTTATTCAAATCCACCGGACAACCTGGACTGGAACCTTTGGAAAGGCCCTGCAATAATTGATCGCTTTCATAAAAACCTGGTACACTATAACTGGCACTGGTTCTGGCCTGTGGGGAATGGTGAATTAAACAACCAGGGAACCCATCAACTTGATGTTGCATATTGGGCATTGGATCCTGAAGTTGCAAATACACATCCAAAGCGCGTAATGGCAATTGGTGGCAGGTTTAAATGGGGCGATCAGGCAGAAACACCGAATACCATGTTTGCCCTTGCTGAGTTTGCAAACGGACAGTATGTGTTTTTTAATGTGCGAAACGTAAATTACGAAGGATATCAGAGAGAAGTAACCAACCGTTTCTATTTTGAAGATGGAGGAAAACTATGGGATGGAGAATACATTTCTCATAACGGTAGTCAGCCACGAGATGTTCCGATAAAAGAAGTTGAAATGACACCTGGAGGGCCATTTGGCAGTTTTATTAATGCATGTAGAGCTAACGATCCTTCAATGGCAAACGGAACAATGTACGATGCCCATTACAGCTGTACCTTGGGTCACTTAATGAATACTTCATTTCGTTTAGGTGAAAAAGTTCCGTTCAATGCCCGGGCAGGAAGATTTGGAGACAATGCACTGGCTTATGAAGAGTTTATGAAAATTCATGATATTGCAACTGACGGAATGGGCATTCCTCAGAACAGTACCGACTACATTGTAGGGCCTTGGCTAACATTCGATGGTGAAGCTGAGCAATTTGTCGGAGATAGGGCTACTGAAGCTAACCGGTTGTTGAGAGATCCACGAAGGGCAGAATATGATATTCCTTCGCCACAATCGGTGTAGAAACATAAAGGGGCCCGGAGCCCCTTTTTTATTTCTGTAAACCACAGTTTTCAAAATCTTTAATTAAGTAATTATTTTATACCATTTCACACACTAATTTGCTCAATAAAAACACCCCTTTTCCCTTTATACTTCAAAATAAAAATGTTCAATAGCCCTATTATTACTAATTTTTCTTTTTCGTCTAAATCAAAAAATCATTCATTTTTCTTTTGGGCAAATTAGTATATAAAATAATATTACAACTTTAACCACTGTTCGTAAACTCCATCGATATCAGCTTCCTCAGGTGTTCCCACATG
>JBDLJS010000084.1:0-18763 GCA_039714235.1 Bacteroidota bacterium
TTGTAACACCATCCTCGTCGCCCCAAACTCCTTTGTCAGGTATAGAAAAACTTTCGCGCCAAATTTCTTGTGCCTGTGCATGGAAGCAGAGCAGAATGAAAGAAAATGTTAATAATTTTAGAAGGTTGCCATTCATAATATTTACAATAAGACCAAAATACTAACTTTGACCCACATTATTGATAACAAAAATTAATATTATTTAAAAAATTGACCAAAATGAAAGTTGCAATTGTTGGTGTGAGCGGTGCAGTGGGGCAGGAGTTCCTGAAAGTACTTGCAGAAAGAGATTTTCCCCTTGACGAGTTGGTAATTTTTGGATCGGCAAGAAGTGCCGGAAAAGAGTACGAATTTAAAGGCAAAAAACTTACAGTTCAGGAGCTGAAACACGGCGACGATTTTAAAGAGATTGATATTGCACTGACCTCTGCTGGTGCCGGTATTTCAAAAGAATTTGCAACAACAATTACAAAACATGGTGCAATAATGATTGACAATTCAAGTGCATTCCGTTACGACGATGATGTGCCGCTGGTTGTGCCTGAGGTAAATGCTGAAGACTCGAAAAACCGCCCGAGAAATATTATTGCTAATCCAAACTGTTCAACTATTCAAATGGTTGTGGCTCTGAAACCCATCGAAGATATCTCAAAAATTAAAAGGGTTCGTGTAGCTACTTACCAGGCAGCAAGTGGTGCAGGTGCACAGGGTATTGCCGAACTGGAGGACCAGGTGAAAGAGATTGCCGAAGGAAAAGAACCTACTGTAAATAAGTTTCAGTATCAGCTTGGAATGAATATTATTCCTCATATCGATGTTTTCCTTGATAACGATTATACCAAAGAGGAGATGAAAATGAATTGGGAAACTAAAAAAATTATGCATACCGATGCCGAGGTAAGTGCAACTTGTGTACGTATTCCGGTGGCACGTGCACACTCTGAAGCCATTTGGGTGGAAACCGAAAATCCGATTTCGGTTGATGAGGTTACAACCGCATTTGAGAATTTCGATGGATTAACTGTTGTGGATAATCCAGCGAAAAATGAGTACCCTATGCCACTTTTCGTATCAGGTAAAGACGATGTTTATGTGGGACGTATCCGTCAGGATATTACCGATCCCAACAGCATAACATTTTGGTGTGTTGGCGACCAGATTAAAAAAGGTGCAGCATTAAATGCTGTGCAAATTGCTGAGTGGCTGGTTGCAAATGGTGAAGTTTAAAAGGTTATCAGAATAAACAGGAAAGCTCGGGCGACCGGGCTTTTTTTGTGCGTCATTCCCACGGAAGTGGAAAACTTATTTTACGAAACAGATTCTGGTTTATCCGGGAATAAGAATTATTGTTTCCCCTCTGTCCAATCTGAATTATAAAGATAATCGTTATAAGGGAACCTTTGCGAATGGATATTTTTTACCCGATCGTATAATTCGGTTTTAAATTCTTCGATGTTGGATTTGTGTTTGGCTGAAATAAAGAGGGCCGGCGTATTGTTTTTTGCCATCCACGAATTTTTCCATTCCTCTAACGTGAAGTTGTCTTTGGTACGCGGACTTAAATCATCCTCGTCTTTTTCAACATAACTGAAAGCGTCAATTTTATTGAAAATGTACATAGTTGGTTTGTCCCCGGCATCAATCTCTTTCAGCGTATTGTCAACAGTTTCAATCTGTTCTTCAAATCCCGGGTGTGAGATATCTACAATATGAAGAAGGATGTCTGCTTCGCGAACCTCATCCAGTGTCGATTTAAACGATTCTACCAGTCCGTGAGGAAGTTTGCGGATAAATCCAACGGTATCGGCCAACAGAAACGGAAGGTTTCCGATAACCACTTTTCGAACTGTTGTATCGAGGGTTGCAAACAATTTGTTTTCGGCAAAAACTTCTGTTTTCGCCATCATATTTAAAAGTGTCGATTTACCAACGTTGGTATACCCAACCAAGGCAATGCGCACCAGTTTTCCACGATTTTTACGTTGCGTGGCTTTTTGTTTGTCTATTTTTTTAAGTTGCTCTTTTAGCCTCGATATTTTATCCAGAATAATACGACGGTCGGTTTCAATCTGTGTTTCACCAGGGCCACGCAACCCAATACCTCCACGCTGGCGTTCGAGGTGAGTCCACATTCTGGTTAACCGGGGCAACAGGTATTGATATTGAGCCAGTTCAACCTGTGTTTTTGCATGTGCTGTTTGTGCCCGTTTAGCAAAAATATCGAGAATCAGGTTAGTCCTGTCAAGGATTTTGCATTCCAGTACCCGTTCGATATTCCGGAGTTGAGTTGGAGAAAGCTCATCATCAAAAATAACGGTATCGGCTTCCATCACTTTTATGTAATTGCCTATTTCTTCCAGTTTCCCTGGCCCAACAAAAGTGGCTTTGTTCGGAATATCGAGTTTTTGTGTAAATTTTTTTAACACAACAGCACCGGCAGTATCGGCCAGAAATTCCAATTCATCGAGGTATTCTTTTGCCTGCTTTTCGTCCTGATTGTGGTTTATTAACCCTACAATGACTGCTTTTTCTGTTAGTGGTGCTGTTTCAATCATAATTAAAAATAAAAAAAACTCCTGCCTCAACTAATGAAACAGGAGTGCAAAAATATTGTTTTTTAAATTTTACTGCAACACAAAGTTAATTGGTACTGTGTACGATACGTTTACAGGTTTACCACGTTGCTTGCCTGGTTTCCATGGAGGAAGGGCATTTACAACACGAAGTGCTTCTTTATCCAGCGATGGATCGACACCCCTTGCAATTTTTGCATCGGTAACTTTACCGGTTTTTCCTACAACAAATGTTACGTAAACTTTTCCCTGGATACCATTTTCCTGTGCAATAACAGGATATTTAATGGCATTGGCAATGTATTTACGTAAAGCTAAGTCACCACCCGGGAATTCGGGCATGTCTTCTACAATAAAGAATACCTGAGCATCTGCTTCCTCTTCCTCTGCAGCAGTTTCAATTACCGGAGCAACATCAATTACAGTTTTATCGTCCGCTTCAGAATCTTCAATTTCAAGTTCGTCTTCAATTTCAACGTCATCTTCAACAATATTCAATACCTCAATAACTTTTGGTGGTGGCGGTGGTGGCGGTGGTTTTACCTCTTGCTCACGGGTGATTGGTATAATTTCCTCTTCTACCTCCTGGGTTTGAACGGTACCTAACGATTCGGCCTTACTTGGTTTTGTAGTCCACTCGAAAGCTAAAAGCGTAACGCCAAGGGCTACAACCAATCCAATCAAAAAGAAAGTATTCTTTTTGCTTTCAAGATCAGCTTTTGTCGATTTTTTAAGATCCATACTACTTATTTTTTATTTGTTTTATTCGAATTAATATCCCCATAAAAGAGGGGCTTAAAGATAAAAAATAATCTTCAAATGCAAGTTAGACTCTATTTATATTTTTATTTATTTATTGAATCAGGTTATTACCCTTTATGAACACAGTTCATGTACCACAATTGAACACCTTAAATCACTACAAAAACTTTACCACTATTTTTAATTTTCAGTAAAAAAAATATTTTTATATTTGCGGACGCATTTGGGGGATTAGCTCAGTTGGCTAGAGCGTTTGACTGGCAGTCAAGAGGTCATCGGTTCGATTCCGATATTCTCCACCTGATAATCAATGAGTTATGAATTAATTTTTATGACTCTTTTTGTTTAGTGCAAACAAAAGTGCAAACAATTGACAATATAATTCAATATTTGACCAATCAAGAGCTTATTCATTTATAGTCTAGTCTAGGTAATAATGTCCAAATAGGGAATGACTGAGATAAATCTATAGCTGTGTCTTGCTCCAGCTATTTGTATGTTAGAACTGGTTATGCCAATTAGTTTATTGTCTTTAAAGGCAGGTGAGCCACTTGATGTTTTTATTAATCCATTTTCAATGGAATCAGTGGAAATTACATTTAATCCCACATCCATTACAATCATACTCCCATAATCAGCATTTGCATTTATATCAAGATTTATACAAGTAATGATTTCATCTATTTCTTGAAAACCAATTACATTAATACCATCAAATTTCTTAATCTCTTCATTTGAAATATCCATATTATGGAAAGGATTCTCTGTTTTTATCCAACTGTATAGGTTCAGCAAATTCCGGACTTTTGATTGCTTAAAGTTAAGAGATGTTTTCATTATGTAAAGGGGGCTGCAGAGCATCTAATTATTTTGTTACTGGGTTATTGTATGAAAATGCATTTTGCCCGCACTCCTTGTACCAATAACCTCCTTTTATTCCTTTTTTTGAAAACACAATCTGCCACAACTGATTCTTTCTTACTCTAAAACCGGCTGCAGCTGAAAGAAGATAATAGGTCCACATACGGTAAAACCTATCATCATATTCGGTCTTAATTTTTATCCAGTTTTTTGTAAAATTTTTATGCCAGACCATTAAAGTTTTATCGTAATATTGTCCAAAGCTATGCCAATCCTCGAGTACAAACAATCCCTCGGCAGCCGAGGTGATTCGTTTTGCCGAGGGTAGCATTGAATCTGGGAAAATATACTTATTAGTCCACGGATCTATAAAATCCACCGAAGTGTTACTCCCAATTGTATGCAATAAAAAGAGACCATCTGCTTTTAAACATCTGTAGACAACATTCATATAAGTTCGGTAATTTTTGCATCCAACATGTTCGAACATACCTATCGAAACAATACGATCGAATTTTTCATTTATGTTTCGATAGTCCTTCAGTTCAATTTTAACATCAAGTCCCCGACAGAATTCATTTGCAAATTTCACTTGCTCCTTTGACACCGTAATGCCATGTATATTTGCCCCATATTTTTTAGCAGCAAATTTTGCAAAACTACCCCAGCCGCATCCAATATCTAAAACTTTCATACCCGATTTTAATCCCATTTTTTGACAAATCAAATCCAACTTGGCGTCCTGTGCATCATCGAGTGTTTTTGCTTTTTCCCAATAACCACAAGAATAGTTTTTCCCTTTGTCCAGCATAACAGAGAAAAGATTATTTCCAATGTCATAATGTCGTTTACCGATTTCATAAGCTTTTGACCTTTTTTGTGCATTAGTAATTTTTGCTTTAAGAATAATCCACAGGAATAGTTTTGCATTTGTTTTTACTTTCTTGTATAACTGTGCTTCTAATATTATTTCAAAAAATTGGTCAAGGGCTTTACAATCCCACCATCCATCCATATAGCTTTCCCCCAGAGCCATGGAACCTCCCAATAAGACCCTTTCATAAAAATCCGGATTGTATATCTGGATATCCCAAGGTCTGTTACCATTAATCTGAACATCCAAAGGCTCAAGCATTTTCTGCACAACTATTCTTGCTTTTGTCCCTTTCATATGTTTATAATAATATTTTTTTATTGCATCATATATAACTCGCTAAATAATAATCATCCTGTATGAGAACCCCTTATCATGTTCATTTCATAAGTAATTATTTATACAATTTTAAATGATACAGCATAAATTTAATTACCAAGATCTGTACTATAGCTAATTTATAACATTTCACACATAAAATCAATAAGACATACGATCTCTCTAAATATAAGTTTTAACTTTTGTATTATTTTACTTCCTGTAATTCTCCATGAAATTTTGGTAAAAACTAATTATAATTCATCACCTAATTCAAATGTGTTACATTGGATTGGTATACTTTTTAGTATCGTCTTTTAAAGCATTTAAAAATTTGGTTGGGGTAAAAACATTTGGATGGTATTGTATTACGGGAGTGGTTTAGTTTTTAACAATATCAGGTTAAGTTTTTAGACAGTCTGACGTACCATGTATGGCACAACCAACATTCTACTATCAGCCAAGTTTGTAAGTTGCTGTTATTCTCTTGTTTATCGCCCAATATTCTATCAAAAGGACTTTTGGTTTTTGCAAGAGTTTTTTACGTACTTGGGTTTAATTTTCAGTTACTTGTTTTGATTCATTTCTATACGGTGTTTAAATATAGCAAACATCTGCTCACAGATGAAATTATTTTGATCTTCTTTCGGTGATGTAAATCCTAAAATCCAAAAAATTATCTTGAACTAATAAAATTTAAAAATAAATATAACCGATAGAACCACGCTCACGGATCTGCCAAGAAATCTGCCAAGAAATAGTAAAATGGGTATAGCGTATGATAAAACCCCAAAATATTATATGATTGAAATTCAAATAGATACAGAATATGATAGACCAATATAAATAAGATTATTATTACTGGCAGTCAAGAGGTCATCGGTTCGATTCCGATATTCTCCACAGAATCTCAACCTTGTCGATAACGGCAAGGTTTTTTTATTAAATCTTTGTAATTAGTTACCGGTATCTTCGAACGTATAGCGGCTCAGCTCTTGTTCCAGCATCGGATTTCCGTAAGTTATGTTGTGGTTGCGTTCAAAATCGTAAAGCGTGCGTTCGCGCAGGCGATAATATGCCACCCAGTAATTTTGAATTGAACGGATGTAGTCTCGTTTTGCCGATTCGCGTTCTTGCAACGAAATGTTCAGGTCGGTGATACTTAACTCTCCATTTTGAAATTTTTTCAGGGCAATTTTATACCCGTTCCCAGCAACTTTGTCGGCTTCATTTGCTGTTTTTAACTGGTCTTTTAAAAGGCTGAACTGTTCTACCTGTACAATCACTCCCCGTTCAAAATCTTTAATGTCTTTATTTACGTCGTAAATGGTAATTTCACGTTCCGATTCGGCCAGTTTAACTGTAGATGCCGAACTCCCCCAGTCGAGTATTGGTATGCTTAACGAGACTCTTAACATCCGGTCTTTCTCCGGTTGGTCATAAATACCTGAAAAATGGTCGGCACTGTTCGACAGCCCGAAACTTCCTCTTAATGTCGCATTTAACCCGGTGCTGCTTTTGGCCTGTGCCAGTTCCCTGTCGGCATTAATCAGCCGGCGTTGATAATATGTAGTCTCAGCTCGGTTTTCTTTTGCTTTGGCTAAAGCCATCTGTGGGTCAATCTCAAATAAAGTAATGTTAAGGGGAATAATCAGTTTAATCTCCCGCGATTGTTCCAACCCGATATATGACTTTAAATTGAAATCGGCATTTTTTAAATCCATGCTGGCCTGGTTAAGTGCTTTTTGGGCGTTTAGTAACGATAATTCAATCCTTGAAAAATCGTTTTCAGATATTTGCCCAAGTTCTCTTTTGGTTTGCGAAATTTTTAAATTGTCCCGGCTGTTACGCAGGTTACTTTCGGCAAGATTATAATTAGTTTGAACGGATAGGTACTGGAAGAAACGATAGGTAGAGTTAAGTGCAATTTCTTCAATCTCTTCCACAAACCGTTTTTGTGCTTCGTCGTAAATCATTGGTTCAGTCTTTCTGTACCATTTCATCCAGTTATAGGCAAACAGAGGTTGCCTGAATCCAACAGAGAACGGGCTGCCCGAAAAGCTGGTTTCCCCGTTTTTAAGGTTTTTAATTCCGAATGCCGAAGTACTTGCCCAAATATTTGTGCCAAGTTGCGGAATGTATTGGCTTAGTGATAATACCGACGAAGCTTCGAGGTTCGAAATTTGTTTAAACTGAATACTTCCGTCGGGCTGGGTAATGGGGCTGGTTGTGTGCCTGTAATTGGGCAAATCGCCGTTTAAAACCAATTGTGGCCTGAAGCGGGTTTTAAAATTCCGGTATCGCCAGTAGTAATTTACGTTTCGGTTTTGCGAATATTTTATGGCCGACGACTGTGTGATGGCCATATCAATAACATCATCGAGGGTTAATACATATTTAAATGATTTTTCCTGTGCCCAGGATGTTGAATAAATTAGTAATACACCCAACACCACATTTATCATTCTCGTTATCATCGCTTAATCCTCTATTTCAATCTTATCTAAATTTTTGTACGAGTTAATCCCTTCAACAATAATTTTATCACCTTCATTTACCCCTGCAATAATTTCGCACGAATCGTTTCCAATGGTTCCCAGTATAATTTCAGTTTTTATTGCCTGGTTACCTTTTATAACAAATACGTGGTGTTTATTCTCTTTTTTAAACTCTGGGAATTTTTTAATTCTAAGCACATTTTCCTTGTTACTGTTAATAATATGTACTTCAATATTTTGATTGGCAATTAGCTTTGGATGACTTTTTTGTTTTAAATGAACATTAAACTGAACTTTGTTATTTTCAACAATCGGGGTAATGTTTCCAATTCGTCCTTCAAGATTTTCGTTATCGATGGTAACAAAAACCATGTTGCCGGTTTTAATTTGTTTCGCAAACTGCTCGTCAATTGAGCCATTTATTTTAAACGAAGTTAAATCAGACATCCGAACCAGCATCCGATCACCATCAACACGTTCACCTTCACTTCCCGAAACAGCTAAAATTATACCTGATGAGGGTGCCTTAATATTTAATTTTTGAAGTAACTCCTGTCTGTCATTTAACGTTTTTTCCTGACTTTTTATCTGAAGCATTAATCCTTTTTCGTCGGCAGCAAGTTGCTTTAATCTTATCGCGTTTTTTTCGGTAAGGGTTTTCAAGTCTTTTTCTGCCAATACAATTTCCTGTTTTGTTTTGTCAATTCTTGCCGGTGATATACCCCCAACTTCTAAAAGTTGTTCCTGGTCGGCAAGAGTTGATTTTAACGAGGTTATCCTGAGTTTTTTTACTTCCTCGTTGTATTCCAGATCGAGCCTTATGCTTTGTGCATTCAACCTGGTTTTATCGAGCGAATTGCGTTTCATTTCCAGTTGGTCTGAAATACGTTCAATTTCGTCTTTCACATTTTCGGTATCCAACCGTAGAATTAACTCACCTTTTTCTATCCAGCTTCCAGGTTCTTTTAATATTTTTTTTATAATACTTCGGGCAGGGCTTAGTATCAAAATATCATTTTCCGACTCTACTACCCCGGTGGCTTTAATCGATGATAATACAGTTCCCCTTTCAATGATTTCGGTTGTGTACGAACCTTCTTTTAGCGATGTCGGAACTTTGAGTCTTGAATAAAAAATTAAAACTGCAAGAATGATAACAATAATTACACCTGCCGAAATTATGGTCAACCTAGTTTTATTTTCCATTAGAATTGCTGGTAATAGGTAAATACAAAATGCGATTAAATTAAGTTCAAGCGTAAAGTTATAAAAAAGAAGGAATTTTGTATCTAATTTGTTTGTGTGTATAAACAATAAAAGGTGGTAAACCTTCACCACCTCTGTTTAAATATGTTTGTATTTAGTCTATCTTATTTTGTCTGCAAACAATTTTTTAATTTTGCCTAAATAATCCAAATCCATTTTATTGGAACGTATTCTTACTGCTTCGTACAATTTTCCATTCAGATAAAACGACCCGCTGGCTGCATCAAACTCATGCCCGTCCCAGTTGTATTTTACATCCATCGAGACTTGTACAAAAGCTTCCGGGGTTAAATATTTTGGAATCTCAATATACCCAAAAGTATGGTCATCAGCATTAAGAAAAATTCCTTCGGCAAGCTCTTCCAGTAAAAGGAATTTTACAATTTTAACCTGTGTGTCGAGTTTCCCTTTCAATTTTTTATTCATTAAAAAACTGATGCCTTGATCTAAATATGCCTGCTGTATTTTTTCTACCAAATCGAGCTGGGGAAGATGCCTTACCCTTATCACATTCAGAAATGTAGAACCAATGGTCATGTATCCTTTCCCTGCATCAAAATTCCAATTAAATTCTTTTTCAATATTTTGTGTGGCTCTAATTATTTCTTCAAGCGGATACTGTTTGTCGAGTACCATGTATAAGTACATCGATTGTGCATCGGTTGGCAGCTCGTGGTAATACCCCGGAAACGGATTTAACGAGTCAAAAACCAAACTTCCCGGAAGTATTTTTTCTTCCAGTGCAACTACTGTATCATTTTTGGTAAGGTTTACAAAAACTTCGGTTGTTTTGTTGTCTGTCATAATTAAATATCTTTGATTTTCTATTCGATTAATACAACGTATGCCTGTAAAAGTAGTTCATTTAAAACATATCGGAAACGTAACTTTTTCAAAAAATAAGCGATCTAAAAATATAAAAATAAGCGTTAAGCCCGATAAATCGGTGCTGGTTTCTTATCCTTTTTATATTTTAACGAAGAAGGTTGTTTCTTTTGTGCAGAAAAATGAAGACTGGATTAGACGGCAACAGTTGAAAATGGAATCGAAAAAAACCAGGATTAAGGTCGATTCTGAACTAAAAACAAAGTTGCACACAATTTTATTTTTAAAGGGAACCACTAATAAAATAAGAAAAGAAGGAAACAAAATTCAAATAACAGTTACCGATTTTGGCTCGGATGAATCGCTGTTTTTTATTGAAAAAAATGTTACCGAAGTTTACAGAAATGAAGCAAAACGGTTACTTCCTGTTCGACTTAAAGCGCTGGCTGAAAGACACGGATTTCAGTTTAATAAAGTCTCAATTAGAAATAACCGGCGAAATTGGGGGAGTTGCTCGTCGAAAAACAACATTAGCCTTAACCTGCAAATGATGAAGTTACCTGTGGAACTAATAGATTATATAATGTTGCACGAACTGGTTCATACCGAAATTAAAAATCATAGTCCTGATTTTTGGAAAAGGCTGAATGGAATTACAAACAACAGGGCCAGGGAGTTGGCAAAACAGGTGAGGCAATATTCAACCTACACTTTGTGAAAATAGTGAGAAATCTTCTCCATTGATACAATATTCAAGGATTTATCCTCATTTGTCTTCGAAATGACAGCTTTACTTTTAACTTTCTAATATAAATTGAACTATTTTAGTATCAGAAATTGAAACAATGGATTGGAACAAACTACTTTCTACAAAACGGCTGGGGATGGAAGACTGGAAATTGTCTGATGAGCCGGAAGACCGCACACAGTTTCAGCGCGATTACGACCGGATAATATTCTCATCCCCATTTCGCAGGATGCAAAACAAAACACAGGTATTTCCATTGCCTGAGCATATTTTTGTTCATAACCGTTTAACCCACAGCCTGGAAGTTGCCAGCGTAGGCCGGTCGCTCGGAAATTTGCTGGCCGCAAAACTTGCTCCTGATAATTCTTTTGTAAATGAAATTGGCACCATTGTTTCAACAGCTTGCCTGGCGCACGATTTAGGGAATCCTCCCTTTGGGCATTCCGGAGAATCTGCCATTTCCAATTTCTTTTTGAAAGGTGCTGCAAAAGAATTTGAAAATCAGTTGTCGGAAGCAGAGTGGAAAGATTTTACTCATTTCGACGGGAATGCCAATGCTTTCAGGATTCTGACGCATCAGTTTAATGGCAAACGTGAGGGTGGTTTTGCTCTTACCTATCCAACACTGGCAAGTATTGTTAAATACCCATTCGAGTCGGTTAAAGCAACGAAGCCAAAGTTTGGTTTTTTTCAATCGGATAAACACAATTATTACAAAATAGCACGACACCTTCAAATAGAAAGGCAATCCGGATTGGAGGGAAAATTTTCGCGCCATCCGCTGGTTTACCTTGTCGAAGCAGCAGATGATATATGCTATCAGATTATGGATTTGGAAGATGCATTTAAACTGGGAATTTTAAGTTACGACCTGGTAAAAGAGTTGTTCCTTAACTTTTACCATAAAAATACTGATAAAGAAACCTTAATACGGACAGAAAATGTACTTAAAAAAGTTACCGATAAAAATGAGCAGATTAGCTATTTACGCGCCGGTGTAATCGGTAAACTAATTTACGAAAGCATTGGAATTTTTGAATCGAACCATGATAAAATATTAAATGGAACATTCTCGGGAAGTTTAATCGACCAACTTAAAAGTAAACAGGCCGAGGCTATGAAAGAGGTTCAAAAAGTTTCTGTATCGCAGGTATATGCTTATCGGTCGGTAGTTGAAATAGAAATTGCAGGATATAAAATTATTGGTACTCTGCTGGAAGAATTTGTTGGAGCGGTGATGAATCCTAATGATTCGTACAGCAAAAAGTTTCTGTCGTTATTGCCCGAACAGTATAAAACCAACAACGAAGCAGCCTACGGTAAGATTCAGTCGGCAGTAGATTTTGTGTCGGGGATGACTGATATTTTCGCTCTCGATTTATATCGAAAAATTAAAGGAATTAGCTTACCAGGTGTGGTTTAATAAAAACTAAAAGAATGGTTAGGATTTTTTCCCGACCTTTGCAGAAATTAAAACAGAGTTATGAGAAATAGTAAAAATAAAGGTCGTGGGAGAGGAAGTCAGGAAAATCAGCAAAACAGACCGTCAAAAAGAACAGGGGCAAAACCATCAGGGAAAAGAGTAGGAAAATCGAGACAGGTTGAAAAGGATGAATCCAAAAAGGATTTTACTCCACGTAAGGAATATAAGAGGTCTTATTCAAAACCAAAACCTGCGGCAGTGAAAAAAAGCGAACAAGATAATAAGGCGAGTAATGGTATGCGCCTTAATCGTTTTATTGCCAATGCAGGTGTTTGCTCACGTCGCGAAGCCGATAAGTATATTGAAGCAGGATTGGTTACCATAAACGGAAAGCCCGTAACAGAACTGGGAACCCGTGTAAAATTGGACGACGAGGTGCGTTTTGACGGACGCAAACTGGATGCCGAGAAAAAAGTTTATCTGTTGCTGAATAAACCAAAAGATTTTGTAACAACAACCGACGATCCGCACGCCGATAGAATTGTGATGGACCTGGTAAAAAACGCCTGCGAAGAACGAATATACCCGGTGGGCCGATTAGACAGAAACACAACCGGATTACTGCTTTTTACCAACGATGGTGATTTATCGAAGAAATTAACCCACCCAAGCCACAACATGAAAAAAATATACCAGGTGTCGCTCGATAAGGTAGTCAGCAAACAACACATGGAAATGATTGCCGAAGGAATTGAACTGGAGGATGGTCCCATTGCTGCAGATGCCATTAGTTTTATTGATAAGGAAGATAAAACCGAGGTAGGTATTGAAATTCATTCAGGCAAAAACCGGATAGTTCGCCGTATTTTCGAACATTTTGGGTACCGTGTTAAAAAACTCGACAGGGTATATTTTGCAGGCCTTACTAAAAAGAACCTGCCACGTGGGAAATGGAGAATGCTCTCAGATAAAGAGGTGAAGTTTTTGAAGATGATTTAACATTTTAAGTACCAAATAACAAAAGCCAAATAACAAACAAATCACAATTACCAAATCTCAAAAAGCAAATAAATGCCAATGAATGAAAATTCAAACAAACCGGTATATGACTTAGAAGAGCGAACTTTTCAGTTTGCAAAAAATGTTAGGATTTGGGTAAAAACACTTCCAAAATCAATTGCCAATATTGAAGATACAAAACAATTGGTTAGAGCATCAGGCTCAGTTGGTGCCAATTACATAGAAACAAATGAATCTTTGAGTAAAAAAGATTTTTCTTTCAGAATAAAAATTTGTTTAAAAGAAGCTAAGGAGAGTGTTTATTGGCTTCGGCTAATTTTAGAATCAAATGATAATCTTCCGGACGAAAAGACTGGCAAACAACTTTTACAGGAAGCAACTGAATTGAAGAAAATATTTGCTGCCATTCTTGGAAAAACAAAATAAAAGATGCCAAAAGTTCCAATAGGAATCCTTGAATATTTGGATTCTGGGATATTGCAACTTATTTGGAATTTGGGTTTTGAGATTTGTAATTTATTTGCTTTTTGGAGCTTGTAATTTGTAATTAATCAAAGGTTCTGTTACTAATAAATTGATTTTGGAAAAGGAATTCTTACAAATAATTCAGAGGAATCAGGGCATTGTCCATAAAGTTTGTAATATATATTGCGATACGGAGGACGATCGAAGGGATCTCTTTCAGGAAATTGTTGCGCAGTTATGGAAATCGTACCCAACATTCCGGAAAGAGGCCAAAGTTTCTACCTGGATGTACAGGGTGGCACTGAACACTGCTATCACATCTTTCAAAAAAAGCAAAAGAAGACCTGACCAAAACCGCCTGACGTACGATAATTTTCAGATTGAAGACGAAAAATACGATACTGAAACTGAAGAAAATATTAAGCTGCTGCACAAGGCAATAACCCAACTTACAGGGATTGAGAAATCAATCATCCTGTTATATCTGGAGAATAAAAAGTACGAGGAGATTGCCGAAATTACCGGAATTACCCAAAATTATGTACGTGTAAAAATGAACCGGATTAAGAAAAAGTTAAAAAAACTGATGGTAAATGAAGATTAATTGATATGGATTTAAATGATCTTAAAAAAACCTGGAACAAATTGTCATCGGGCAGGGAACTGGACGAATCCCAGTTGCGCGAAATGCTGGAAACCAGGACTAAAAGCCTTATTGAACGCATTGACAGGAATATTAAAATAGGCTTTCTGATCCTGTTTGTACTGATTGTAATTTTTGCCCTCGATGATTTTTTGTTATCTCCGTTAATGCTTGAAAATGTTAGCGAGGAGTTGACTATTCCGAGGTGGTTAATATTTTTAGGTGCTTTTAGTAATGCATTAATTTTTATCACTTTTATCTATTTTGTCATTCACTATTATCGGGTTAAAAGGAGTTGCGACATTACCTGCGATTTAAAAGATACACTCAAAAAAATTATTAATACACTTTTACTTTATCAGCGTTTATTTTATCTGGCATTAATTGCCCTTTTGTTTGCTATGGGCTCGGCCTTTGTTACCGGAATGTTCGAAGGCTTTTCGGCAGGTGTAGAAGACCAGGGTTTGAATTTATCGGATATCGAAACCGGGAAGATAATTCTTGTAATACTTATTGGTTTGGTAATTTTAACGTTAATTGTAGGCGGAATATTTTTCTTTTTAAGGTGGGGCTTCAGGCGCCTTTACGGCAACTACACCCAAAAATTAAAGCTTACTTTAAATGAGTTGGAAGAATTAACCGATTGAGCCTTTTTTTAGCTCCGCTTTCTTTTATACTTAGTATCTTTAACCTTCAAATCTATCTAAAATGACTTTAATTAAATCTATTTCCGGAATTCGCGGGACCATTGGGGGAAAACCCGGTGAGGGATTAAGCCCGCTCGATGTAGTTAAATTTACATCATCGTATGCTACCTGGGCCAAACAAAATGCAGGGAAAGAAAAACTGACAATTGTTGTTGGTCGCGATGCACGTATCTCAGGCGAAATGGTTAGTTCGTTAGTAGTATCAACACTTGTTGGCATGGGGTGTGATGTGGTAAATATTGGCCTTGCTACTACTCCTACTACTGAGATTGCAGTAACCGAAGAGGGTGCCGATGGCGGTATTATTTTAACAGCAAGCCACAACCCAAAACAGTGGAATGCACTAAAGCTGTTAAACAACAAGGGAGAATTTTTGAATGCTGCTGAAGGAGCAAGAATACTCGAAATTGCCGATGCAGAAGATTTTAATTTCTCTGAAGTTGATGATTTAGGGAAGGTTACTGAAAAAGATTATACTGATATTCATGTTCAGCATGTATTGGATTTGGATCTGGTAGATGTTGACGCCATAAAAGATGCAAAGTTATCGGTTGCTATCGACGCTGTTAACTCGGTTGGCGGTATTGCAATGCCTGCACTGTTCGAAGCACTGGAGATTGAAAAAGTGGTTGAAATTAACTGCGAACCAACCGGGCATTTTGCACATACACCCGAGCCACTGCCGGAGAACCTGACAGAAACTTCTGAAATAATCAGAAACAAAAAAGTTGATGTTGGCTTTGTGGTTGATCCTGACGTTGACCGCCTTGCCATTATTAACGAAGACGGTACCATGTTTAACGAAGAATATACACTGGTTGCTGTTGCCGATTATGTTTTAAGCAAAACTCCCGGGAATACAGTTTCCAATCTGTCGTCGAGCAGGGCATTGCGTGTAATCACCGAAAAACACGGCCAAAGCTATGCTGCCGGTGCAGTTGGCGAAGTTAATGTAGTGGCCAAAATGCGCGAAATCAATGCTGTAATTGGCGGAGAAGGTAATGGCGGGATTATTTACCCTGCAAGCCACAGTGGCCGCGATGCTTTGGTGGGAGCGGCACTGTTTTTAACACATCTGGCAAAATCAGGGCTAAAATGCTCTGAATTACGCAAAACTTATCCTGATTATTTTATCTCGAAAAATAAAATTGAATTAACACCTGAAATTGATGTGGACGGTATTCTTGTGAAAATGAAGGAAAAATATTCAAACGAACAGGTGACCGACATCGATGGAGTTAAAATTGATTTCGCCAACTCGTGGGTACATCTGCGTAAATCGAATACCGAGCCAATTATCCGTATTTATGCCGAGGCCAATTCGATGGATAATGCTGAAAGTCTGGCAGAAACAATTATCGGACAGATTAGATCGTTGATTTAGTTAACTTCTGGTAATTACTTTACGAAATCATTAATCAATCAATACCTCCAGAAACGGATAAGCAGGTTCTGAGAATCCGAATTTACGGTATAGCTTTTCACCATCTTTCGAGGTGTGTAGTGCAACTTTGCTCATGCCCGATTCTTTTGCTATCTGTAGCAACGCCTTTAAAATGAGCGATGATATGCCTTTTCTGCGTGCTTCGGGGATGGTGTACATGTTCATAATTTCGCCTTCGAGATAGGAGGTTTTATTAAAATCGCCGGGTATTCTTTTTACAATCAGGCCACCGTAACTCAATGGATGTATGCCTGATTGAGCTACTACAGCTTTATAGCTGCCTTCAGAGATCATTTTAATAAAATACTCTGTAAGCTCTTTTTTTACCTTCAATTTATAATTCTCATCTCTCTCTCCCTGTAATTCAGCAAGATAATCCAGACGGTACAACACCATGGTTTCTATGTCCTGTTCTTCAACCCTGCGGATTTTAATTTCTGACAGATCAATTTTCATAAAGCTATTGGAAATCACAATTTTAAAGCGACAAATATCAATATAATTTTTTACATTTGCGACCTGAAAAAAATAATTATTGTAACCGGCAGGTGGCATCACCCTGCGCGAAGTTGATTAAAACCAAAGGGGAATTTCGAGAGTGACATATTGATTTTAGAGGCAAAGCTCGGTTTTTCAGCATTGTATGAAAAAATAGCTGAAGCATATGAAATCAAGATGGTGCCTGTAGCTTTTCAATTTGGCTTTATTCAACTTCCTATAAAAATTAAAAAAATGCAAAACGAACTTCTTTGGCTGGCCATGCTGCTGGCAAACTTCTTTTTAATAATTCTGGCGTATAAAATATTTGGAAGATGGGGCTTGATAATGTGGATACCCATTTCGGTAATTGTAGCCAATATTCAGGTAATTCAAACCGTCGAGCTGTTTGGCCTGGTTGCAACGCTTGGCAATATTGTTTATGCAACTTCGTTCCTGGTAACCGATATTTTGTCTGAAAACTATGGAAGAAAAGAGGCTAACAAAGCAGTATGGATAGGATTTTTTAGCCTGATTTCCATGACTTTTTTAATGAACTTTGCATTGGTGTTCGAACCGTTGGCAGGAGACGAATTTGCAGCAACCACACACAAAGCTACAAGTACCATATTTAAGCTTATGCCCCGCATTGCCGTAGCTAGTTTAGCTGCTTACCTGCTTTCGCAGCGGCATGATGTGTGGGCATACCATTTCTGGAGAAAACGTTTTTCGAAAGAGAACCAGATTTGGCTGCGAAATAACCTCAGCACAATGATTTCGCAGCTTATCGACAGTTCGGTTTTTGTGCTAATCGCTTTTTATGGCATGTTTGAATTGCCTGTTTTGCTCGAAATATTTATCACCACCTACTTTCTGAAGTGGATTGTTGCCGCGGCCGATACTCCGTTTGTTTACTGGGGAAAACATATTTTTAAAAAAAGGAACTATTGGTTAAAGTAATATCTACACATAATGAACCCCCGAAATCATTTTGTATAAATCAATTTTAGTACATCGTAAGATTTTATTGACTGAAATTTTACAAAATAGATTCCACTTGGTACCTTGTTGCCGGAATCATCAGTACCCCACCACCATACGTTGTGTTTACCGGGCTTAATGGTCGAATTTACCATAGTTGTTACGAGGTTGCCGTTCATGGAGTAGATGTTTACCACCACGTGCTCTTTCTCGGAAATTTCAAATTGAATATTGACAGATCTATTGAATGGATTTGGGTAACTTTTTAGAATTTGAAATTGCTCTTTCTCATCAAATGTACTTGACGTAATTGTGGTATCCTCTCCCATATGGATACGATATATGTCATTCCCAATGTCGCCAACATAGTCCGCAAACCAGTAATCCAGCGCATCCGTCATGCTCACAACACTATGCGATGCCCATAAGGGTTTGCCGGGACCCGTATTGTATTTGTAAAAATGTACAGCGATGTTGTTTGGATGTGCGTACGCCTGCCGCATGTAGCTATTCACACCTTGGGCGCGGTTACGCTGGTTCAGGAACATTGTCACACCGTAACTTGACGAACCGGCATCCAGATTGCCCATATTAAACGAGAACTGTCCCACCGGTTTATCAATACCCCAGGTGCCAAATGAATCAAACTTGTCCCGGTGGGTTCCCGGGTTATAGCCTGCCATTCTATGCATGGTGATCACATCGTTGTAATACGCCATCCAGTAACCGCCGTTGGATGCCGGGTCAAACATGAGTATCGGGGCGCGACCAATTTTAGTGGCCAGTTCGTCAAGCGCCTCCCTGATTGCACCAAAATAAATCTTTTCCACTTCATCTTTCGTAAGGATATCTCCGCCATAAAGCTTGAGCTCATTATC
>JBDLJS010000085.1:0-18361 GCA_039714235.1 Bacteroidota bacterium
TGGACTCTCAATCGTTAAAAATGCAATTCAATTGCACAAAGGAAATATATCTGCCCGAAATAAGCCGGAAGGGGGTATTGAATTCCTGTTTACGCTTTCGAAAAAATAAAGTATTATTTACAGCTTTCCTTGAGGATTTATAAGCTTCTGATGATAATTCAGGGGCTTTTTTTGCTGTGATTATTACAAAACTGTAAAACTAATTTATCAAAAATTACAATTCAATTAAAGAAATGTAATTGAAGCTTAAATGAACAGTAATTACAGTGTAATAATAATGGGGTTGTTTTGCTGCTGTAAAATCTATTGAGTTTATAGTAATCACTGCAACTTTAAAATATGAAAGAGATTTATATTAGCATTTTTTTGCTAATAAAGGTACTGATAGTTACAGCACAGACAGGGGTTATAAAAGGAACAGTAACCGATGCAAAAACCAATGAATTTTTAATTGGAACAACCATTGTTATTAAGGGAACAACACAGGGAGCAATAACCGATTTTGATGGTAATTATTTAATTACAAATGTACGGCCCGGAAATCACACACTTGTCGTTTCTTTTATTTCGTATGATTTTCAAGAATTTCAGATTGACGTGAAATCAGGTGAAGAAACTGTAGTTAATGCTGAACTCTTTCAGGCAACACTCGAAATTGAAAGCGTTGAGGTTGTGGCAAAAGCAACACGCGAATCGGAAACTATACTATTGATAGATCAGAAAAAAGCCTCCGGAATTCAAGAAAATATAGGTTCGAAACGTATGGCAACTCTTGGCGTTTCTGACGCTGCAGCGGCCACATCCAAAATTTCGGGAGTTACCCGGAACGAAAGTACAGGAGACGTGTACATTCGCGGGCTTGGCGACCGGTATTTAACCACCACCATGAATGGCTTGCCCATCCCTTCAGACGATGTTGAAAAGAAGAACATCGATTTAAACCTGTTTTCAGCTGATATTATAGGCAATATTGGTATTTATAAAACTTTTTCTGTTGAAACATATGCTGATCAGTCTTCAGGTTCAATAAATATTGGTTCAAAAATATACTCCGATAAGATTGAGGTTGAAACTACTACTGAGTCAGGCTCCAATATTTTTCTAAATGGTATTTGGAGCAATTTTAAAACCACCCAAAACTATAACGATGTTACGTTCGGATTTTACAAACAGCCTTACGCTACTGTTGACGCCATTACCAACCAAAGCTGGAATGCCGAAGATAAAAGTTTTCCGCTAGGTGTAGGATTATCGTTTCTGGCTGGTAAAAAGTTAAGGTTATTTAACAGCGATTTATCCTTGTTTGCAACCCTTTCGCACTCAAACGATTTTGAATACCAAACCGGTATTTATAAAAAATACCGATCGAATGTGTTAGATAATTTATTTAACGATGTCGAAATGTTTAATTCCAAAAATAAAACAACCGGCCTGCTTAATTTTACCTACGATATTAATGACTCCCACACTCTTAATCTAATCAGCATGATGGTGCTTAAAATCAGTGATAAGCTATATGAACAGGGCCGAAATGGCGAAGGTTATGTATTTGACCAGGACCCACAGGAAGAAGGAGCTTTTGTTCGCGATCAGAATCTGAAACAAACCCGGCTTTATATTAATCAACTACTGGGTTCGCATAAATTTAGCGATAAGAACCAAATGCGGTGGGGAGGTGCTTACAACATGGTTGATGCCGAAGAACCGAACCGTATCAGGAATGAGGTAAATATTATTGATGAACATACGGTACAATTTGCCCATGTTGGTGATTTTCAACAACGGAAATCTTTTCAGAATATCGAAGATATTGAGTTCAATGGTTATCTAAAAGATGAGTTAAAATTTGTAGATGAAGAAAAGAAAAAACTGAAGCTGATCCTGGGTGGCAATTTCCGCAACAAACAACGAGATTTCAACTCGTTATTTATCGGAGTCAGGGCAAAAGGGGTTCAGGTAAAATCAATAGACAATTTAGATGAAGCCTTATTAAACGACGAGCTTTATGCTAGTGGTGAACTAATTATAAAGGAAAGAAAGCCTGATGTGTACAAGGCAGACTTAATAGTTTATGCCGGATATGTAAATGCAAATGTTGAGTTGGATAAGTTTTTGGGAACTTTTGGGGTACGCTACGAACAGGACCAGATCAAAGTTGACTGGGATGTGGCTAATTATGTCGGTCGTAAAGGTAATTCCTCAAACAACTACAATAATTTTCTGCCGGCATTGAATATGAAATATCAGCTAACCGAAAAAAGTTCGCTAAGACTGGCAGCAGGAAAAACCATTACATTACCCGAGTTTAAAGAATTATCTCCATTCGAATATGTATCACATACTGGCCGGGTCACCAGAGGCAATCCTGATTTAAAACATTCCGAAAATTACAACTTCGACCTGAAGTGGGAAGTATTTCCCGACTCCAGGGAATTAATCTCTGTAACCGGATTTTATAAAATGATCAACAATCCTATCAACCTGGCACAAACACGAGGTTCTTCAGGTAATTTTATCTACGAGAATACAGGTGAAAAAGCCAATGTTTACGGAGTTGAAATGGAAACCCGACTTAATATTATAAAAGCACAAGCAAGTGGGTTGCCTCGCCTGAATATGATTATAAATGCCACAAAAATGTGGTTTATCCAGGATTTATTTGAAGAATTTCAATACAATAACAAAACAGAAACCAACTTGCAAGGCGCTTCCGGTTTTATTTTAAATGGTGCGCTGACTTACACCAATAATAAAGAGAAAAAATTTGTTGCCACCATTACCGGGAATTATTCATCAGACAAAATTTTTGCATTGGGCGCCCCTGAAGACTTTGAAAACAGTGCCTCTTTATTTAATAACGAAATTATTGAAAAAGGATTTACAACTCTTGACCTTATTGTCAGCAAAAAAATATCGAATAGGATTTCCGTAAAATTTTCAGCAAAAAACCTGTTGAATCCCAAAATTGAACAGACTCAGGAAATTAAACCCTTATCAGGTGAAGCCTCAAATGAAGTGGTAAGTTCTTACAAAAATGGTATTAACCTGGCTCTAAGCCTAAAAATCAATCTGAATTAATAATAACTCAATTGTATAATATTTAAAATGGACTAAAAATGAAAAAAGCATTTGTTAAAATTTTAGGACTTGCCTTGTTGGCTACAGCTGTTCTGACAAGTTGCAATGATGATGACCCAATAACTGAACCACTTCGTGAAGTGATGGAGAATCTTGAAAACGGAATTATGAATGGAGAACTTACCGAAGATTATACTTTGGATGCATCAGTAAATTACAGTCTCACAGGTTCGTTTATAGTTCCTGAAGGAGTTACTTTTACTATTCCAGCCGGCACAAACATTCTGGCTGATAATGGCGGTACTGATGTTTATGTCGCTGTTTTAATGGGTGGTAGAATTAATATCAACGGTACTGAAGGTAATCCTGTTATCATGTCTTCTACAAATGGAAATCCCGGAGATTGGGGAGGGTTAACCATTTGTGGCAAAGCAACTACCTCTGCCGGTGAAAATGCCGAGGCAGAAGTTGGTGGTTTTATTTATGGCGGCACAGACGATGCTGATAACTCAGGAATAGTGAAATATCTGGTTATTAAAGGAACTGGTGCCCAAATAAATTCCGAATCACAGTACAACGGTGTTTCTCTATATGCTGTGGGAACTGGTACTGTAATAGAAAATATAGCGGTTATTAATGGTGCAGACGATGGTGTCGAGTTTTTTGGCGGTGCTGTTTCAGTAACTAATATTTATCTTGAAAACAACGAAGATGATGCAGTGGACTGGACTGAAGGCTGGAAAGGGGGAATAAAAAATACTTACATTTCGCATACTGTTGAAGGTTTCTCAACTGCTTTCGAAGGCGATAAAGTCAATAACAGTCCCAAATTCGAAAATGTAACTTGTATTTCGACGGAAGGTGGAACCGCTTTACAATTTAAGAAGGAATCGGGAGCCGTAATTACTGGTTTATATTTAAATGGTTACGGGGTAGACCTTGATATGAAGGATAACGGAGGTTTATCGAATGTTCAGATTAGCGGTGCAGATGCAGATGCAACTTTAATTTCAGGAGAAACACATAAATATACTCTGAACTCAGGCAAAGACTCAGATCCAATTGATATCTCAGGCTGGACCTGGAGAGAAGTAGGTTTGTAGGGAATTAACCATATTGGTTACATCCAATTGCAACTCCATATAAGAATGAAACAGGTAAAAGGATACATAAAGCATTTTTAATGCAGTGTTTATTAAAGCTGGTCTAAAAACCAGTTTTAAAAGCTCCGGATTTTAGTCCGGGGCTTTCCTCTTATAAATATAGAATATAAAAAAATGAAGAGATTATTGGTTTTATTTGGATTTTTGGCTTTGATATTCACTGCATCGAAAGCACAAAAAATAGAAGAATTAGAGGGAATCTTCTATAAAAATTCGGAAAAATTTACCGGGACATATAAGAGTTTTTTTGAAGATAATTCGATTAAAAGCGAAGTAAAAATGAAAGGTGGAAAGAAACACGGGAAAACGACCATTTATTTTCAAAATGGATACATTAACGAGGTTCGATCGTATAAGCATAACCTCATGCATGGCAAGTGGGTAATGTATAATGAACATGGAATTAAGATTTCGGTTGCCCGGTATAAAAATGGAAAAAAAAATGGCAAATGGATTATATGGAACGACTATGGGAATTTAATATATGAACTGGAATATAAAGATGGACAGAAAACAGGAACCTGGAAGAAATACAATGAAAGAGGAGAATTAATCAATGAGAGGAAGTATTGATTTTTCATTTGCACTCAATACCATTTTTAATAAAACTGTAATATTTCTGTAACTGCGATGTAACAGTTCACAACTATTTTTGTACTGTGCAATAACGATTGAAAAGATAACAAATGAAGAATTTAATTTTAGTAATACTGATGGTGTTTAGCGTTACAGCAGTTAATGCCAAAGAAAAAGATGCAAAAGTCAGCGATACTGAAAATTCAGCAACCATGGTTTTAACAGGTTCTGTAGCTGATAAACATTCAGGAGAATCGTTGGTTGGAGTTGAAGTTAAATTAGAAGGAACCGATTTGATAACTTATACTGATTTCGACGGTAATTTTTTATTCGATAATGTAAAGCCGGGTGAATATAAATTGGTTACCAATTACATTTCGTACGAGAAAGAGTCAAAAATTCTGAAAGCAAACCCACAGGAAAACGAAATAAAGATAAAGCTGCAATCTTCTAATTAATGACGGGAATCTTGCAGTTTACTTAAGATTGAATCCGCCTCTGAGAGCAGGGGCGGTTTTTTTATATTTAAAAAGGCTGCCTCAACCGAGACAGCCTTTCCGAATTGACTCATAACCAATCTAGTATGGTTTGTCGGTTCCCTGCAATACCCACATTTTAGACCATGCACTGTTATTGCTAACATCGCTGCCTTTGTACTGGGTAGGTTCCAGCTTTTCTATTGCCGCTTCTGCGTTTGCTGTATTTTTTGATATTTCGCCATCAAAATGATAATAAAAGCGAATTGGTAATGCCTCTCTTTTGGCCGACTCGCCAGTTTCCAAAACAGGTAACCCGGTCCTTCTCCAGTCAAACCACGATTCGGCTGCTGCCGTCCAGCTGGCAATCCATTTTTGTTCCATTATACTTTCAAGGCCGGTGTAGGCTGCTCCTTCAACGTAACTGTCAAAATCGTCGTCAACACCCCAGGTATTTAACGATTGCTGAATGCCGTTGGCATAATGACTCTCCGGACTTCCCGATGTCCAGCCATATAATGCAGCTTCGGCGAGTATAAAATGAACTTCGGCCGACGACATTATCCTCATCAGTAACAACGGGCCTGCACTCTCTTTGTACATATCGTTTAGCTGAGAGCAATGCGGATTGTAAACTCCCTGATCAAGGTTGGGATTTAAGTTGTATTGCGGAGCAGCATAAACCGAAGGTGGGATTCCCACATATTCAGTGTCGTAATCCACTCCCACATTGAATGCATCTTCGTAAGCATCCACAATATCCTGCGAAATTTGTCTTTTCCCATCAACAATCTGATCTACTTCGCTACCGTCGACCAGTTCCAGCGGGATTTCAATTTTGTTGGCCCATACACCCAAACGCGGGTCATTTAATGTCTGCATAGCTTCAGTCAGCGTTGAGCACATTTTTTTCCTCATATAAGCACCGCTCGGGTCGGGATTAAAAACCATATTGGTTGGCCACGAATCAGAAGGAGATGAGCCGATATAATTTACAGTAGCATCATCAGCTACGGTTGCCATTAATGGGTATGTCGATGGATCGGAGGTTATCTTTTTGATACCCTGCTCAGCAACACCGGGCTCTTTAGCCGATAACCTCATAAAATACCTTAAAGCAAGTGAATTGGCAAATTTTCTCCATTTCGTTACATCGCCGTTAAACAATACATCCTGCGTTTGGCTGATATTTGAGTAGGCCTCGCTATTTAGCGATAAAAGTGTATTTGCCATTTCAAGGTCAGCCAGTATTCCGGTATAAATATCTTTTTGATTGTCGAATACCGGTTTAAAATGTTCAGCTCCCTGTTCTGCCTGCAGTGCTTCTGTATACGGTGCATCGCCCCAAAGGTCTGTTATTAACCCGAAAGTGTAAGCCTTCAGTATTAAAGCAACACCTTTATGAAAATCATAATTACCTTCTTCTGCTTTTTTATGAAACTCATCTGCATTTCTGAGAATACTGTAGTAGCCCGACCAGTTTTGATCCTGGTTGTCCCAGTCGTAATCGTTGTGTCCGCCAGACCACCCATCGTGTTGGGTATGTTGCATCACTCCAGCTAAATCTCCAAATCCTAAATTAACCACGGCCTGACCGACTCCGGTAATAACGGTTGGAAGCAATAAATTCAGGTCTGCATTTTCTGGATCGACACCATTTGGATTGATATTTAATTCATCCAAATCTTTACATGAAATAACCATAGCAAGAACTATCGTTAAAACAATTATAAAGCTATTTTTAATTTTATACATGATGTTCAGTTTTTAATTTTTAAAATGAAAAACTCAATTTAAATCCAATAGGAACAACCCATGGTTCTGCATTGTAGCGTTCAACACCCTGGTTAAATCTTCCGTTTCCTTCAGCCTGGTATGCCCTTTCAGGATCGACTCCCAAATCGGCATCTTTGGCCCAGAGAAGAATGTTGCGGCTGTATACCGAGAAGTTTACATTGCTCATTCCCACGGTTTGTGAGATTTTATTTGGTAGCGTGTAACTCAACGAGATTTCCCTGAGTTTTATGTAATCGGCATCGAACAGGTTTGCTTCACCTATATCCCAGGGGTAACTAACTACATACGGGAGAAATACTGTACCTTCATTACCAAGGTTTTCCTGTTCCAGGATAAATTTTCCATTTTCATCGTATTCGCCCATTACCCCCGGTGCAAATGTTGCATCGTAAACGGTAACTCCGCTAAAGCTTTCCGGAAATCCACCGTACTCAGGTGTTGGCCCTCCAACCGGCCTGAGACGGTCGCTTAAAAGCAATTCGTCTTCGTTGGCAACTACCCAGTCGCGTAGTGCCTGGCTAGGTGCACCTCCCAATTCGCCCGGATGTACCAGCTCGTCGAGCCAGGTTTGGGTGACAACTGACTCTGACAAGTACCGGTATGTTTGCGATACAAATTGCCCGCCTGACCGCCAGTCGAATGTCATACTCAGTGTAAAGTTTTTAAACGAAAGTGATGATTGTAATCCCATGATGAAATCGGGATTGTAGTTTCCTACTTTTGAATACTCTTCTTCTCCTTCCCATTCGGCATCAAGTCCTGAGCCAAGAATCGGGTAACCATGGTAAGGAGAACTTTCGTCTTCTACCCGTTTAACTTTCCTGGCATATAAATTACCGACCAGCCCATCGTGTCCAAGCTCTTCGTTTTTAACATACCCTATATTCTTTACCTTGGCCTGACCCCAGAACTCAACAAACTCAACTGCTTCAGTCAGTTCAAGTATAGTAGTTTCATTTTTCGTGAAGTTGATGTTTAAGTCCCAGTTCCAGTTTCGTGTTTTTACTGGTGTAGCACCCAATAAAAATTCTACCCCTTTACTTTGCAGCAATCCGGCATTTATCTGAACCCCGCTAAAACCTGTCGATGCAGCTAAAGGTACTCCCAAAATCTGGTTACGGTTATCTACTTTGTAGTATGTTCCGTCTAATCGTAACCGGTTACCGAACATTCTGATATCGGTACCGATTTCGAAAGATGTCGCTTCTTCCGGAAGCAAGTTCGGGCTCAATAATCCACTTTGTTTTCCTAACCGGATAGCATCGCCCCACTGGCCGGCATCGTAATAAGTGGGATATAGTCGATAAGGCGAAGTGTCGTTACCAACCTGTGCCCAACCACCTCTTAATTTGAACATATCCATTTTATCGCCCATGTTAATTAACCGGTCGATCATTACACTTAGTGAAGCGGAAGGATAAAAGTACGATCGGTTCTCGGAAGGAAGTGTACTCGACCAGTCGTTACGCGCTGTTAAGTCGAGAAATACCATTTCGTCCCAACCGATAGTAGCCATTGCATAAACGCTGTTTATTGCTTTTTGACTTCTGTAGTTACTATAGTTTAAAGCACCCGAGCTAATATTCTGAACGGTAAAAACATTCGGAACAATCAGCCCTGAGCCCGGTTTTGATGAATTACTGATACTTGATCCTTTTGAATAGAGCAGGTTTCCACCGGCAGAGGCTGAAAGAGAAAGATTATCCCATTCTTTGGTATAGGTAGCAAGCATATCCAGGTTTCGCTCCAGTCCTTCGCCGTTTACAATACCATATGCTCCGTTGTTGGGTTCTTTGGTATAACCCGGAGCCATTTTTGTTTCGCGTACCTCGGAGGTCTTATTCAGGGTAAAACGCCCCATAAGGTTGAAGTTAGGCGAAACCTCCCAGTTTCCAACAATGTTTCCGTACACCCTGTAGCGGTTAAAACTGTTGTTAACATCGTGCGCCAGGTAATATGGATTCTCATGGTTTCCCGATACCGTTAAAATATCGTTTCCCGAACCATAATCCTGTAAATCGCGAATGTCGATATTTGAAGGATGAGAATAAGCCCACTGTAAAGGGTTTGTTCCCCGGTTTGATGCAGGCCTGTTATCTGCCCATGTATTGGTAAAGTTTATATCGGTACTTACAGTAAAATTATCGCGTACTTTCGAAGAGGCTGACAATGAAATACTGTTTTTATTCAGGTCGGAATTGGGAATTAAACCACTGTGAGTCATATTTGTTACGCCAAGCCTGTAGTTTAATGTTGAATTACTGCTCGAAACAGATGCCCCGTTGGTAGTGGTGAATGCAAAATCGTTTATAAAGTTGTTTATGTTATTCGGATAAGATAATACTTCAATAGGAATCCTTACTCCATTTGCATCGAGTGGTGAATGCCATTGTACAGCCCAATAACCCATGTCATTTTCCGGGCCGGCGCCTGTTCCGTCTCCAGCGCTAATGGTTGGTAAAATACCTCCACCAACATCTTCGGGCCTGAATGAGAAAAATCCGGTAGAAAACTGCGATTGTACATTCAGAAAACGGGCAGGAATATCGAACACTGTGTTTGACGTTATGGTAACCTTCATCCCTTCGTCCTCTGCGGCTTTTTTGGTAGTTATCAGTACCACTCCGTTTCCTGCCCGTGTGCCATATAATGCTGCAGCACTTGGGCCTTTCAGAATTGATACGTTTTCGATGTTTTCAGGATCGAGGTCGGCAATGGCGTTACCGTAGTCAACCCGGTTGTCCTTTCCAAAACCACCTACATTATTCACTGTGCTTGTCATCGGAACTCCGTCGACTACAAATAAGGGCTGATTATCGGTACTCATTGAAGTTGCACCCCTGATAACCATACTTACTGTTGAGCCGGCACCACCGGTCGAGTTGATGGTAACACCTGAAACTTTCCCGGCCATCGAGTTCAGAACATTTTCCTGGGCAACCCTGGTAAGCTCCTCCCCGTCAACTTTCCCTACCGAAAAACCCAGTGATTTCTCTGCCCGTTTTATACCCAGGGCTGTTACCACTACTTCTTCAAGCGCTTCAATGCTTTGTTCCATAACAACATCTATCACGCTTCTGCCATTTATGGTTATCTCCTGAGTGGTAAAGCCAATGAATGAAAAAACGAGTGTAGCATTACTGTCATCCACCGTAAAAGTGTAGTTACCATTTGCATCGGTTACTGTACCCTGCGACGTTCCTTTAACCACAATACTTAGCCCGGGCAATTCGCTTCCATCTGCTGATGATGTAACCTTCCCCGTTACCTGGTGGTTCGTTTGTGCAAAAGTTACAGAGTATCCAAGCAACAAAATAACAGACAAAGCGATAGTAGTCAAATGTCTGCCAATATTTTTTAAATAATATTTATAATTCATAATTATTATCTTAATTTTTCTAATTATTAAATATTGCGTTGTATTACTCTACAACTTCGAATGTAAGTATAAGTGTATGCGTATTCAATGGTACATGATCGGGCGATGCAGCCACAAACATTGCAATCCGCATAGTTTTATCTTTTATCTCCTGAACAAGAACTTTTCTCTGGAAATCTAGTAATCCAACAAATTCGGTACCTGAGAAGTCGAGCGTGCTGACATCTTTGTAAGTAACCACACCTTCATGGCCATGAACAGAAGGAACATTAAAATCTTCTTTCTCGACATAAGTAAAAGTTGCACCGGTTTCGGGTGTGTATTTCCCTGTACAGAGGCCAAATGCTGCTCCTCCGTAATTTACAATGTCAGCTCCTCCGGTAGTTACAAACTGGTAAACCAGACCACCAAATGTGGCTTCGTCGTCTTTTACATCATGTTCGTAGCTCCCGTCGTAGTAAAAAGTAAATTCATCTTCATACACTTCACCCATTTCCAGATATAAATCGAACGCTCCTTGTGGCAGGGTTTCAATGTCTTCATCAGCTAATGAAAATTCTGCATCGGCATTGGCTAACCTGTCTTCCGGGGGGTGGTTAGGTGTAAGTTTCCAGGTTTTGCCATTCGCTGTAGGGCCCCCCGTTAATAAAATGTAAGGAGTTAAAGAAACTGCAAGTTTAACTTCAGCTGTCTCTGTATTGCCGCTGTTGTCCTTTGCGGTAAGTGTGGCAACATAATATCCACCACTTTCATATACATGTACAGGACTCTTTTCTGTACTTGTGTTACCATCGCCAAAATCCCATAACCACTCGGTAGCGCTGTGGGTTAAAGCAGTAAACGCCACCTGTTTATCAGCAATACTATAGAAAATATCAGCTGACAGGGGCCATGTTGGTCTGTCCGGCTCTTTTACGCACGACGATAAAAACAACGCCACGCCCAGAGCGAACAACATGCCATAACTAATTAATTTGTTTTTCATGTTTTTTCTTTTTTTAGTTAGCCAATTAAATATGTGTAGAAAATTATATTAAGTTTTATCCTGTTTTTCACTACCAGTTATTTATAATATTTTAATATTGTTGCATACAAACATTCTTGTACTTTTTACGTAAGTACCTCCTTTAGGATCGGTGTATTCAAGGTCGATATAAAATGCTTTGTATCCATTTTCAGGGTATAATATATTCTCTATAATTTTTTGTTCCTGAATATTAATTTTTTCCGAATGCCATTTTTCGTCACGAAAATCGCGGTCATCCGATTCAGCACTCCACAAATAAGCATTCACCGGTTTTTCTCCTGAGTAATGTACGTTTAATGTTGTTGATGAGTTACCAGGATTAATTTCCCATGAATAATTGGGGTAATCCTTTTTATCCAGCGTTCGTCCCCAGAAAGCACTTAACGCCTGGAGGGCCTGTACCCCGTCACCCAGGTCGTGTCCGGCATTTGGCACATAATGAATATTGTTTATGCCCGGAATATCGTCGATATAATGTTTTATGGCATCTACAGGCCAGTATTCATCGTTAGTACCGATAAAAATAATTTTGGGCATGGTTAGTTTATCGCGGTAAGAATATGGATCAACCATAATCGTTATTGCATTACCATCTTCGGAATGAACCGTTTGGGGAATCTCAAGTTTAATATAGTCTTCAATCTGGATGCTGTACTCATTCCATGCTTCAAGATGATAATCGAGGCTTACAGGCATATTTAACACGTCGATAACCATTGGTGCAATTGCCTCTACCCGTTTATCACTGGCTCCTGTCAGCCAGGTTGTCCATCCTCGTTTTGAGGCTCCCGACACAGTAAACCGGGTAATCATTTCTGTCTCATTCTCTTTTGTATATTCCTGAATCGCATCCATCGCTCTTTTGGCGCCTTTTACCATTGGAAACAGCAGCGGCCAGCTGTGGTCTTTATCGGCTTTATAATTATGTAGTGTATACGAAATCAACTGGTCTTCAACAAGTTCGTCGTAAAGTGGCTGGTTTGGAGTTTGTCGTAAAACAGCAACTAATGCGCTGTTCTTTTTGGCCATGGCTGCAAAACTTTGAGTCAGGTCATCATCCATACTTTTCCAGTTGGGCATCCCGTTTTTTATACTTCCCCCGGTAATAAAAAGCAGTGCCCCGTCGAATTTCGTTTTATCCGGAATAAATAGCGTTAGCTGATGTGTCCAGACATGTTCCCGCCATTTTTGTGTGGTTAATAAAATATCTATGGCATCTAAACCATCCAGTTTATATTTTTCTTTTACTTCCCAGCTGTATGTTTCATCACCATTGTCAAGGTATCTTTGCAATGCAGTTTCTGGAGTAACGGGTGTGTCCTTTTTTGAAGTTGGCGAACACGCAATAAACAGAATAAGTACGGTAATAAATAATAATGTAATTCGTTTTTGCATCTTAGTTGTTTTACTTATTTATTTTTTGTGGTGCAGGACTTGATTGAATTAAATCAATTGCCTGATCGATAAAAATTTCACCCGTCATTTCGCCAAGGCTCGTGCGGCTGATATAATCGTATCGTTTAAAACTGTTAAAGTCGACTTTTGTAAGAAAATATCCGAATGCATCGTTTGTTAATCCAAAAAGAAACGGATGTTCTGTGTGCATTTTACGTTTCAGATAATATCCGATGTTTGGAAGCGCTTCTCCGGGGATGGTTAATATCTGGGCAGATCCAATATTTAACAGATTAATTCTGGTTGTTACAGTGTTTTTATTTTCAGCAGTAAAATTTAAAGGAGAGTTTTTAAGAATAAAACGCATCATTTCCGATTCTACCGGGAACTCAACAATCTTATTTGTACAATAAATTTCGGGATTTTTCTGAATTTCAGCTTCGCTTATAATTTTTAGAGCTTCGTCGGCAAGCAGGTTCCCGTTTCTGGTACATTCGGCCCAGTCAGAAGCCTCCTGTCCATTTTTCAACCGGTTATCGGCAGTAACCATTCCTCCCTGCGCACCGTTCATAAAAAGAGCTATTCCGCCGGTTTTTTCTTCAATCCTGTTATATAAAGGACCGCAAAGGTCTGGGCTTAAAATACCGCGGTTTGGCCCTATTATTTCAGGATGTGTTGCATAGTTCACCAGTGTGGCAATGGTTTCCCCTTTTTTATCGGTGGCCTGAATTACCCCACATCTTGGGTCATACAAATTTGGTGCATAATAATTATAAGCAATCTTTCCTTTAGCTTCGTCAACAGCAATTTTTAAATCGGCCGGCTCTAATTTATCGGTTGCTTCGTTAACCGCATCTGCAATTTGGTGCACACACCAGTCAAGATATTCCAAATCTGCATGGTGGTTTCCATTTTCATTGGGAAAAGCATAAGCATCAGGAGCACTGTGGGTGTGGGTAACACCGATTAAAACATTTTCGGGAGGAATACCTTTAATTAATTTTCTGGATTTGTCGCCTAAAACGGCAGGCCAGCCCAAATTATCAATACCAACAATTGCAATACGATTATCGCCTTTTTCAAAAACCAATGCACGTACAAATAAGTCGCCCTGTTTTTCTGTAACAGGGTTAGGTTGTCCAATTCCTCCTGATACAGGGAGTAAAGGATCCGGAGTGAGAATTCTTAAAGCAGCCCCTGCCCTGAATTCCTGGCCGTGAATATTAAAGTTTGTAAGAAGGAAGGTTACTAATAAAATATATTGAAACAGTAGCTTCATTTTACCGGTAAATGGCATCATAACTTTTCCCAATCCCTTATTATCTATTAAGATAAATAAAATTAGGCAATTTTTATACTGATATGATAAATGTATTTTAACATATTATGAATAAAAATTGTCTAAATCGTTTTTATTCCCCTTATAAAAGAAGTTTTTTCGGTTAAAAAAGTATGTGGAAGTATATTAAGTTGCAGGAATGTATAATTTAGTAAACTGATCTTTTAAGAAGTAATTAAATTTTATGCTTTGCATTTACCTTGAAAATACAAATCCATTTTTTTGTCTGGCAGCCGAAGAATATCTCCTGAAAAATTTTGATGAGGATATTTTTATGCTCTGGCAAAGTGAGGATACGGTTGTTGTAGGTAAACACCAGAATGCATTGGCCGAAATTAATTACCTGTTTGCGAGGGAGAACAACATAACCGTAGCCCGTCGAATTTCGGGGGGAGGTACCGTTTTTCACGATTCGGGGAATGTTAATTTTACATTCATTAAAAATGTAAAAAGCACAGCGGAAATTAGCTTTAAAAAGTTTACCCAACCAGTTGTAGAGGCCTTGGCAAAACTGGGAATTGAAGCAACTTCTTCAGGCAGAAATGACTTGTTGGTTGAAGGATTAAAAATATCGGGGAATGCTGAGCATATTTTTAAAAACAGGGTGCTGCATCATGGTACACTGCTTTTTAATTCCAACCTCGAAAACCTGGGGCAAGCAATTAAAGTAGTTCCAGGCAAATACGAAAGCAAGGCTGTCCAGTCGAATCGGAGCCCGGTTGCAAACATTTCGGCTTTTTTAAAAAAGGAATTAAGTATTAAGTATTTTATCGGATTTCTCATTAATGTTCAACTTGAAAAAGAGGGCAACTCTGTTTATGAAATATCTGAAACTGATTCAGAAATCATTCAGAGCCTTGTTGAAGAAAAATTTAAAACCTGGGGGTGGAATTTTGGGTACTCACCAAAATATTCATTTAAAAACGAGGTTGAAATTGATGGGAAAAAACTTTCGGTTGAGCTTTGGGTGAAAAAAGGAATAGTTGAGGAATGTAAAATTTCGGGAGATTATTTTTCAATTGAGGAGGCTGAAGAAATTTCAACCGGCTTGGCAGGTATGCTGCATTTTTACGAGGATATACAGAAACTATTAAAAAGTAAATCTGAGAATTTAATTTACGCCTTCTTCTAAAATAAAATACGCCAAAACAAAACTGCTTC
Organism: Bacteroidota bacterium; assembly: GCA_039714235.1. Lineage (GTDB taxonomy): Bacteria > Bacteroidota > Bacteroidia > Bacteroidales > Prolixibacteraceae > Draconibacterium. The sequence continues at coordinate 15,392 of JBDLJS010000085.1, forward strand.
GGCGTATTTTCATATTTTGATTTTATATTTATTGCGGCATCGGGTAACCCTCAATTTTTCTCAGGTTTTCGGCAATTTCCGCTTCCGGATATTCGTAATCGTGCAGTTCACCTGCCATGTACTTATTATAACCCACAAGGTCCATTAGTCCATGTCCGCTAAAGTTAAACAGGATAGTTTTTTCCTTGCCTTCTTCTTTTGCCTTTTTAGCTTCGCGAATGGCTCCGGCAATAGCGTGAGTAGTCTCCGGTGCAGGAATTATTCCTTCGGTTTTTGCAAACAGCAGTCCGGCGTCGAAACATTCGCTTTGGTGTACAGCTATGGCATCCATTAACCCGTCGCGGAGGGCAGCGCTAACAAGTGGTGCCATTCCATGATAGCGTAATCCACCGGCATGAATTGGTGCAGGAATGAAATTATGCCCCAGGCTGTTCATTGCCAGAAGCGGTGTCATTTGAGCCACATCGCCATGGTCGTACACAAAAGGTGCTTTTGTTAAAGTTGGGCAGCTAAATGGTTCAACACCAATAATCTGTATGTCGGCTCCATTGATTTTATCGTACATAAACGGGAACGAAATGCCGGCAAAGTTACTTCCTCCACCACAGCATCCAATTACTACATCGGGCTTGTCGATACCAACCTTTGCCAACTGTTTTTTTGCTTCCAGGCCAATAACAGTTTGATGCAGCATTACATGGTTTAACACCGAACCCAATGCGTAACGGGTTTCTCCTGAAGGATCGGTAACCGCAGCTTCCACAGCTTCGGAAATGGCAATGCCAAGGCTTCCCGGAGTATCAGGGAATTGGGCTAAAATATCGCGGCCTGCTTTTGTTTCGGTACTTGGGCTGGCAATACAGTTTCCACCCCAGGTTTCCATCATCATTTTACGGAAAGGTTTTTGGTCGAAACTAACGCGTACCATAAACACTTTAACTTCGAGGCCAACCTGTGCTGCAGCAAACGATAATGCACTTCCCCACTGGCCGGCCCCGGTCTCGGTAGTCAGTTTTTTAATGCCGAACTGTTTGTTGTACCATGCCTGCGCAACAGCAGTATTGGGTTTGTGGCTACCAGCTGGCGATACTCCTTCGTTTTTGTAAAATATTTTTGCCGGGGTTCCCAGTGCTTCTTCCAGTTCGTAGGCACGAACTAATGGGCTTGGCCTCCACTGTACCAGAATTTCGCGGATTGGTTCCGGAATATCAATCCAGCGTTCCTGGCTTACTTCCTGTTCTATCAGGTTCATTGGGAAAACCGGTGCCAACATGTCTGGAGTTACCGGTACGCCACCCGGCCCCAATGGCGGATTTAACGGTGTTGGAAGGTCTGGTGCAAGGTTATACCATTGTTTTGGCATTTCCGACTCGTCAAGGAAAATTTTCTTTTGTCTTGTCATCTTATTATAGTTTTAAGTAAATTTTTCAATAAAAAAAGGGATTTGTTGCGCATACAACAAACCCCTTTCCCGGCCTTTATGACCAAAAAGCAATATTTGCATCTCGCGTTTCCATTTTTATGTTACGCCAGTGCCATTCTTTTCCGTATAAAGGCATATTGTGCATATCTGTCTTAATTTCAGCACGTAAAGCTAACCATATTTTTTTTTCATACAAATTTCAGTTTCAGAATTGAACTCAATTCGTAATTGTAATTTTTAATTTGAAAGTGATTTACAACCGTAATATTATTTTCTCACTTACTTTTTACTTTTACCTTTCTCCTTTTGCCTTTAATCCCTATTTTTGCAGCGAATCTGAAAATCAGAAATTTAAAAATGAATAAACCGACAGTTGTAAGCGGAATAAGACCGACAGGATATTTGCACCTGGGGAACTACTTTGGGGCGGTGCAGAACTTTATTAAAATGCAGGACGATTTTAACTCCTATTTTTTTATTGCCGATATTCACTCATTAACCACGCATCCAACACCTGAGAATCTTCAGACTGGTGTAAGGCAGGTTCTCGCAGAGTATCTGGCTTGTGGAATCGACCCGGAAAAAGCTACAATTTTTATACAAAGCGATGTTCCTGAAGTATCAGAACTGTATGCTTTTTTAAATATGAATGCGTACCTGGGCGAACTGGAACGTACTACTTCGTTTAAAGATAAGGCACGCCAGCAACCTGATAACGTAAATGCCGGACTGTTGACTTACCCGGTTTTAATGGCGGCTGATATTATTATTCATAAAGCGCATTTTGTACCGGTTGGTAAAGACCAGGAGCAAAACCTTGAAATGGCCCGTAAATTTGCTAAGCGTTTTAACCGGATGTATAAAACCGAAGTATTCCCGATACCACGTCCGTTTACTTTTGGTGGTGGCGATATGATCAAAGTTCCGGGGCTTGACGGCAGTGGAAAAATGGGAAAATCGGAAGGCAATGCCATTAATCTTTATGAAGATCCGAAATCGATTCGCAAAAAGGTTATGCGTGCTGTTACCGACTCGGGCCCGACAGAAATGAACCAGGAAAAACCAGAAGCTATTCAAAATCTGTTTACTTTAATGGAAATTGTTTCTACACCTGATACTGTCGCTCATTTTGACGATTTATACAACAAGTGCGAAATCCGATATGGCGATTTGAAAAAACAACTGGCCGAAGATATTATTTCATATACGGCGCCTATTCGTGAAAGAATTATCGAGATCCTGGAGGATGATGCATACCTTGCCAAGGTAGCTAAAATGGGTGCAGAAAAAGCACGCGAGTCGGCAGTAAAAACTTTGCAGGAAGTAAAAGATGTAATCGGGTTCAGAAAGTTATTTTAAAAGAAAAAAGAAGCTGCCTTTTTAGACAACTTCTTCAATAGATTTTGGATGCCATCTTTCAGCTAAACTGAAAGATGGCATCTTAGTTCTTACTCACCCAAATCCTTAATGCGGATATTCCTGAATTTCAGTTCAGAACCATGCCCCAGGAATCCGATATAACCTTTTGATCGTTTTAATCCCGGGTG
>JBDLJS010000086.1:0-18089 GCA_039714235.1 Bacteroidota bacterium
CAGGATATTCTATACCAGAAAAAGAAGTATGACAAAACGGTTGGTGTTTGTCATGTATTACGGTATACCCCGTATTTTAAGAAAATGCGCGAAATAATTCATTCAGGTGAGATAGGTGACGTGGTTAGCATTCAGCACTTTGAACCCATTGGGAATGTGCACTTTTCTCATTCATTTGTTCGTGGAAATTGGGGGAACGAAAAAGAGTCAACACCTGCTCTTTTATCCAAGTCGTGTCACGATTTGGATATTATTCACTGGCTTTTAAATAAGAAATGCAAAACGGTAAGTTCTGTGGGAGACCTTAATTATTTTAAATCTGAGAATGCACCCGATGGAAGTACATTACGGTGTAATGGCGGATGCAGTATTGAAAGCTCATGTCCTTATTCCGCTTATTATATTTATCACAGAGAACGCATCTGGAATGTACGTCATGTAATAGACCTTCAGCAATGGGAAGAAAAAAAGGTATTGAAGGCGTTGGATGAAGGCCCGTATGGACGGTGTGTCTTTCATTGCGATAACGATGTGGTAGACCATCAAATCGTAAATATGGAATTCGAAGATAATGTTACCGTGTCATTCTCGATGGAAGGTCATACCAGTTATGGTGGAAGAAGGACCCGTATAATGGGTACAAAAGGAGATATTGTTGGCGATAATAAAATTATGACTGTTACTGATTTTGCGACAAAAGAACCTGTAAGCTTCAAGGCGAGTGAGCTGAATGAAGGTTTTGAAGGTGGTGGCCACGGAGGTGGAGATTTAAGGCTGGTAAGAGATTTCCTGCAGGCAGTTCACCAGGAGGATGAAAGTTTCTTAACTTCAACACTCGACGACTCAATGGAAAGCCATTATATCGGTTATAAAGCAGAAGAAAGTAGAAATAAAGGGGGGGAATTAATAAAACTGAGATAATATTGGCTTGATATGGATAGAATGATTCCGAATTTCCGAATTTTATTGTTAGCTGTTTTATATCTGTTTAGTAACGTTGGTGGAATTAACGGACAGAATAATGCAGTTAAAGTTGCACCGGTATTTCAGTCGAACATGGTTCTGCAACTGGATATGCCAATACACATTTGGGGTACAGCTGTTCCTGGAGAGAAAGTAGAAGTTAGTTTTGACGGTACTACAAAAAATGTAAATGCCGATAAAAAAGGAGATTGGTCAGTTACATTTCCAAAACGAAAAGCATCCTTTCAACCGGTTGATTTAAAAGTCGGTAATCTGCATTTTACTAATATTCTTGTTGGCGAATTATGGTTCTGTTCAGGTCAGTCGAATATGGCTTTCCCGCTAAAAAAGAGCGATTTTACGAATTGGAAAGAAAAGAGTCAGAACGAAAATATCAGGTTGTTACGAATGGGGAATATTCGTGCCGTCGCAAAAGATGGCTATACCAATGAAGAGCTGGCACGGTGTAATGTTAACGACTTTTTTAAAGGAACATGGGAAGAAAGCGATTCGGTAGTGGCGGCTAATTTTTCGGCGGTTGGCTGGATAACCGGGAACAATTTGTACAAAAAACTTAATGTCCCCGTTGGCATAATACAGGTTGCAGTTGGTGGTTCGGCAATTAACAATTGGTTACCACCTCATTTTATGAAGAATCATCCATTAACCGAAAACCTGTATAAAACCGACTGGATTAAGAATGAGGAGGTAATTTTTCCTCACCGGAGAAGGGTAAAAGAGGCATTTCAAAATATTTTAAAGGAAGGAGAACCATATATTCCAGGGGAAATGCCCTATCGATGGATGTGTGAGCCTGGATTTCTTTATGAGGCAGGTATACAGCCGTTAAAAGGATTAAATATTAAAGGAGTATTGTGGTATCAGGGCGAAGCCGAAACATTATCGGAGACTGCAGTAAATAATTATGTAACACTGTTTGATGCTCTGGTAAGTAGTTGGAGGACAAATTTTCAAAATAGTGAACTTCCTTTTATATCGGTGCAACTACCCGGTTTTAACCGTGAGACCTGGCCGGGATTTAGGGAAGTACAACGAAAGGCTTCCGATAACATTGGGAATGTTTATATGGTTACAACAATTGACCTTGGTGATGAGAAGAACATTCATCCAACCGATAAAACAGCTGTTGGTAACCGATTGGCAGACTCAGCATTAAAAAATGTATATGGAAAAACCGGTATTGCCGATTTCCCGTTATTAAAAACAGCCGAAGTAAAAAATGATACTGTTGAATTAAAATTTGACAACTGTTATCTTGGTTGGCAAAAAGTTGAGGGGAATGTTCCAGGATTTGAGTTGGCCGGCATTGATAATAAGTTTTATCCTGTACGTGCAGTTGTTAAAGGAAAAAATAAAATTGTAATTCAATTAGAAAATAAAAATTCGCTTAATTTACGATATGGCTGGGCTCCTTTTCCCAAACCTGCATTAAAATTGTTTAATAGCGAAGGATTACCGCTCGGCCCTTTTAATGCAAAGATTAAAGAGCAGAATTAGAAAATAGGAAAACGGAATAAATTAAAATAAATGATAAAAATAAAATACTTGTTGGTACTCCTTGTATCGGTTGCTTTCGCTGCTTGTTCTCCCGCGGGAAAAAATGATAAAAAAGGTAAAGGTGAAAATGACAAACCCAATTTTATTTTGATAATGGCTGATGATTTGCGACCAGACAATATGTACCACCGACCTTATGGCTTCCTGCGCTTCAATAGTGAATTATAATTTAAAGGATAACGAGGCAGAGGACAGCTTCGACATGACACCACTGTTTTCTGATTCGAAGACCACCGACTTTAAACGTGAAGCTACTGTACATCATTCAATTCAGGGGCGATTTGCAATACGTAAGGGCGACTGGAAATTTATTCTGCATCCTGGTTCAGTCGGCTGGAGCTCACCACGTACTCAGAAAGAGTTAGAAAATCTTCCTGATTATCAGCTTTATAATCTGAAATCCGATCCGGGAGAAAAAACTAATCTCTATGGTAAATATCCCGATATAGAGATAGAATTAAAACAAATGTTAACAGCTTATATTAAAAATGGCAGAAGCACTGAAGGTACCCTGCAGGAAAACGATCCTGTGGAAAGCTGGCCGCAGATAAGCTGGATGAACGATTAAAAAATGTAAATATGTATCGTATATTTTCAAATAAAACTTTTCTGATATTATCTGTAGCAATTGTACTCATTCAAAGTACTTATGCCCAGGAACAAATTAGCCAGGAGGAAAGGATGGCCTGGTGGGAAAATGCCCGGTTTGGTATGTTTATCCACTGGGGAGTGTATTCGGATTATGGAGGCGAGTGGAATGGTACCGACTATGGAAAAGATACAGGTGGTCCAAGTGCCGAGTGGATATATTTGACTGCCGATATTCCAAAGAAGGAGTATGAAAAAAAAGCATTTGAATTTAATCCTGTTAATTACGATCCGGAAGAATGGGTAAGGCTGGCAAAAGAGGCCGGTATGAAATATATGGTGCTTACTGCCAAACATCACGACGGTTTTGCGCTGTTCGATACCAGGGCTACTGACTGGAATATTGTAAAATCATCAACATATAAAAAGGACATTATAAAAGCTTATGTCGATGAATGCCACAAACAGGGTATGCGTGTAGGTCTTTATTATTCGCATGAAAAAGATTGGTATAACCATAAAAAAGTAAGGAGAGATACTTCGGCAGTTTCTAAAGATTATACTGAAATTGTAAGGACACACCTTAAAGAACTGTTAACTAATTACGGCCAGATAGACCTTATTTGGTTCGATATGGGAATTAATCAGCACAGAGAGCTTAATCAAATGTGTTATTATATGGTTCGCGAATATCAGCCCCGCTGTATTATAAGTAGTCGTATTGGCAATGGTTTGGGCGACTATAAAAATCTGGGCGATAGGGAACTTGCCAGTCCGGAAACCGAAGGTTATGTTGAATCGATAATGACATTACGCCTGAATTGGGGGTATGATAAAAACGATAACAACTGGAAATCGGCAGAAGAGGTTATCTCCATGCTTTCGAAATGTGCATGCCGTAATTCAAATTTTTTATTGAATATGGGGCCACAACCCGATGGCCGGTTTACACCCGAGGAAATGGTCAGGCTAAAAGCTATCGGGCGATGGGTGAAAAAGAACGGTGATGCCATTTATGGTGCGGAAGGATCGCCTTTTAAGGGTGAATACCATTGGGGATCTGTAACAATAAAAGAGAAAAACCTTTTTCTGCATCTTTACAATTGGGACTCAGGTGCAATACAGTTAACCGGAATAAAAAACAAGGTTAATAACGCACAAATGATGGATGACGCTACTCCGGTAATTTTTAAACAAGACAGCGAAAAAATTACAATTAGTATTCCGCAGAAAGAAAAAAATAAAATTGTTCCGGTTATTGTTCTGGGGCTTGAGAATGAATTAGATGTCAATATTAATGACGGACCAACATGGTTGCCCCCAAAAATAAAACACATCACCCGTAAAGAGGTTACAGGTTTATTGATATCTGCCGATGGAAATGTCTTTTCAGTTTTTGACGGGGAAAAGGAAGTGAGATTTGAACTCAACGAAGATGTGGAATACAGAATTAATGATAAAGGTAATATCAGTATAGTTAATGGATATCATCCCGAAAAGGGGAAAAATTATCGGATCATTTACAGTCCCTGGGAAAATACGATTGTAGAAATAATAACTTTATTACAATAATTAACTTTTAAAACCGACTATTCATGAAACTAAATCTTTTAATTTTATTAAGTATTATTCTTACAACCTCTTGTGTTACAGAACAGAAAGGCGAAAAACAGTTGCTAAATTTTGTGCTTATTATGGCCGATGACCTGGGGTATGGCGACATTTCGTGTTATGGCAATAAAACCATAAATACTCCCAACATAGACAGGCTTGCTGCTGAAGGGATCAGGTTTGCCGATTTTCACTCAAACGGACCGGTTTGCAGCCCCACACGTGCAGCCCTGATGACCGGCAAATATCAGCAACGAACAGGGGTTGGGGGGGTAATTACAGCTGCCAGTCACAGGCATGTTGGAATGAATATAAATGAAATAACCATTGCAGACGAACTTAAACAATATGGCTACACTACAGGTATATTTGGGAAATGGCATTTAGGATATCCGGCAAAGTACAATCCTTCGTTACAGGGATTCGATGAATTTGTTGGTTATGTAAGCGGTAATGTCGATTTTCATGCCCACATTGATCAGGAAGGTTACCTCGACTGGTGGAACGATACAGTTATAAACAACGAACCGGGCTATACCACCGACCTGATAACTGAATATGGCATCGATTTTATAAAGCGTAACAGCAATAAGCCGTTCTTTCTTTACCTGCCACACGAAGCTCCACATAGTCCGTACCAGAGGAGGATTGATAAGGTGCTGCGTGAAGTTGGTAAAAAAGGTACCGCCAAGGTTCCTAACGACAGTATTCCGGGTATTTACAAGGAGATGGTCGAAGTGATGGACGAAGGTATTGGCCGGATTATGCAAACGCTTAAAGAGACCGGGGTTGATAAAAATACTGTTGTTATTTTTTGTTCAGATAACGGAGCAAATAAAAACGGGAATAATGGAGGATTAAGGGGATTTAAGGGAGGCGTTTACGAAGGAGGCCACCGGGTACCGGCAATTACGTGGTATCCGGGAAAAGTTGAAGCAGGAACAGAAACAAGCCAACCTGTTCTTACAATGGATATTTTACCAACCATGCTCGATCTTATAGAGGCAAAACCATCCGGAGCAAATATTGACGGTATCAGCATAAAAAATCTGCTTTTAACAGGTGAACAACTTCCTGAAAGAGATCTGTACTGGAGTTTTAAAAACAAAAATGCGATCAGGAGCGGTGATTGGAAACTTGTTTCCATAACTTCTGAAAGTAATGAAACAGTCGAGTTGTTTAATATCGCTGAAGATATTTCAGAAGCAAATAACCTTGCAGAGAAGCATCCGGAACTGGTAAAAAGTCTCAAACAAAAGCTGGAGTATTGGGATAAAAGTGTAAATGAAGGTGTAAATATAGTATCAGACTGAAAATGATAAATAACTAAATAATAAGATAATGAAGAACTTAATCTTTATATCAGTAATAACACTTTTGTTTTCCGTGGCTTGTAATTCAATAAAAAAGGAAGTCGTTTTTTGACTCCCTTTTTGTGCCCAGTAAAGGACTCGAACCTTCACGTCCAAAAGGACACTGGTCCCTGAAACCAGCGCGTCTACCAATTCCGCCAACTGGGCTTTAAGCGGTGCAAATATATAAAAAATCCGCAGTTTCGTATATCTTAATCTGCGGATTTTTAAATTTGGTAAAATTCCCTGGTTTAATACATTCTAATTTGGTCCTCGCTGGTAATTTTTTCGCAGTACCTGCATTTTAATGCAAGGGGATCTTTTGCCACTACTTTAAAACAGGTAGTTATTTTTTCGTTATTGGTAATACACTTCGGATTAAAACATTTTACAATGCCTGTAATGGTTTCCGGCGTTTCAACAATGCGTTTCTCCACCACTTCGTAATCCTTAATAATGTTGAGTTTTGCATGTGGTGCAATCAATGCAATTTTGTTAATCTCATCGTCGGCAAAAAATTTATCTGAAACTTTAATAATCGCTTTTGCTCCCAGTTTTTCACTGTCGAGGTTTGTCCCAAAAGTTATCTGGTTTCCTATTTTATCCAGGCCCAGAATAGAAATTACCTTAAACAAGTTTTTGGCCGGAATGTGATCGATAACCGTACCTTCTTTTATCGCACTTACTTTCAACTTAAGTTTCTTTTTAATACTGTCGCTCATGGTAAATTATTTAAGGTTCATGGTATGGGTTATAATTGCTTCTCTGGTAAAAACACCATTACGAGCCTGGTCGAAATAGTACGCCTTTTCATTGGCGTCAACGTCGGTATGAATTTCGTTTACCCGCGGCAGGGGATGCAGGATTTTTATATTAGGTTTTGTATTCCCGAGCATTGCATTATTCAAAATATATACATCTTTCACTTTTTCGTACTCAATAGGGTCGGAGAATCTTTCTTTCTGAACACGTGTCATATAAATAATATCAGCCTCGCTGATAATATCGGTAAACTGTTCGTGCTCGAAATACTTTATCCCTTTTTGTTCAAGATATAGTTTATAAGCCCTGGGCATTTGAAGAATTTCAGGAGCTATAAAATTAAATATGGGATTTTTAAATTCCGACATCGCCTGTAACAGCGAATGAACAGTACGTCCGTATTTTAAATCGCCAACCATAAACAGGTTTATATCGTCTAACCTGCCTTGTGTTTTTAAAATAGAATACATGTCGAGAAGGGTTTGGGTTGGGTGCTGGTTAGCTCCGTCGCCGGCATTAATTACCGGTACCGGCGATACTTCGGCTGCATAACGTGCAGCACCTTCCAGCGGATGTCGCATTACAATAAGGTCGGCATAATTACTAACCATTTTAATGGTATCGTGCAGCGTTTCGCCTTTGGTCGCACTCGAACTGTCAGGATCGGCAAATCCCACAATTCGTCCGCCCAAACGGCTGATTGCTGTCTCAAAACTTAAACGTGTCCTTGTTGATGGTTCAAAAAAAAGGGATGCAACAACTTTCCCTTTCAATAGTTCCTGGTTCGGATTTTCTTCAAACTCCGCAGCCAGTTTCATAATTTTCAAATATTCTTCTTTCGAATAATCTGTAATCGATATTAAATCCTTCTTCATTGCCATAAATATTGAATTCGTTTGTTCTCTCCATAAAAAAGAAGACCAATATTTAATTGAGTAAAATATTGGTCTTCTATGCATTTAAAAAGAGTAGCACTCTTTTTGTAAAATAATACGATTTCTTTTACTAATCGTTTTATGATGAAACATTGGGAAAATAGAACCTTTTGTCTGGGATTGATTAAATCCCTCATAAAAAAAGTAGATGGGAAAAACTGATGTTGCATCATGTTGTCAAAGTTACTTTCTTTCAACAGTTTTGTAAAATACCATAATTCTATTTTATTATCTATTTATTAACAAAAGTTGATTTTAATTTGAACTTAAAATTTTTACCCCGTACAACTTTTCAAAAATATTATGTGCTTTTACCGATTCTGTTTTTCGAACGGAAAAAACTAATTCACAACTCTCTTCAAATTTTGTCTGCTTAATATTTAAGTTTTCCTGCTTAATAATCAGCATAACTTTATTTAATACGTCATACGAAAACTCTAATTTATATTCGTCTTCAATAATTTTTTCAATAATTTCAGCATTTTTAAGTGCATCGGAAGCAGCTGTTCGATAGGCATTTATCAGACCACTCGCACCCAGTAAAGTTCCGCCAAAATATCGTACAACTACAACCAATATATTTGTGACCTCATAACTCAACAACTGGCCTAAAATGGGTTTTCCGGCAGTTGAAGAAGGTTCGCCATCATCGTTGGCTCTGAACCGGATATTTTCAGTCCCTAAACGCCATGCATAGCTGTGGTGCCGTGCACTGTGGCGCTCTTTTTTTAACCGGACAATTATATCTTTAACCTCTTTTTCGGTATTTATCGGAAAGGCATAGGAATAAAACTTACTTCCCTTGTCTTTAAAATAGCCGGTCGACTCTTTTTCTATGGTTTTAAATATGTCGCTCATAATAAAAAATAGAGACTTAATATGGCCAAAACAACTCCGGCAAAGTTAATCTTATTCATTCTTTCTTTGAAAACAATTGTTCCAATTAATGCCGAAAGAGCTACAATTAGCATGTTGTTTATTGCAAAAACCAACGAACTGTCTAGGTTCGACCCGTTTAATGCACTAATCAGAAAATAAAGGGATCCGAAGTTTACAGCCCCCAGTAATATTCCAAGAAACAGGGTAGGAGGGTGGAATTTATAACTTTTATTTTTTCTGAAGGCAAGAATTATTACACCACAAAGAAAAGCCACAAAGAAAACTACAACAGTATAAAGAGCTACTTCGTTATCATTAATCTTAATTGCCTGAACATATTTTACCAGCGAATCGACCAACCCGCTTCCAATAAAAATTATCAGCGGAAGTAAAATGTACAGAAAATTGGTTTTTTTGATTTCCTTCTTATAAACCGTTAAAAATACAGCTGCTGTTGCCGTTGTTAATCCGATATATTTTATGGTTGAAATTTGCTCGTTAAAATAAATTAATGAAAAGAGCACAGGAAAAACCAGCGACAGTTTAACTGCCATTGTTGTAACTGTAATGCCTGCTTTTTGAGACGAATTACCAATCAAAAAGAAAATAAAAATAAATAGTATACCTAGTATGATACCAAAAGGTAACCAATTCAGTGAATTTTGGAGAGAAAAGGTTTTAAACGGTTGAAACAGGATTAGTCCAACCAGTGTTGCAAAGAAGTAATTGTATGTAATTAATGCCGATAAGTTGCACGAATAGTTTTTTGCAATCCTGAAGATTACAAATATCATAGTGGAAGAAAAGACACATAAAAGCAGGTAAATCATGAATTTGTAAAAGAAAAAAGCACCCGCCTGCTGACGGATGCTTTATATTACATTTTTAATTTTTTCTCGATGTCTTCCACAAATTGCCGGAAGTTTTTATCGGTATCTTTAAGGTTGTTTACCGTTTTGCATGCATGCAACACTGTTGCATGGTCTTTGCTCCCGATTTGTGCCCCTATACTTGCCAGTGAGTATTTTGTCAGGCTTTTTGAAAAGTACATGGCAATTTGCCTGGCCTGAACAATTTCGCGTTTGCGTGTTTTTGCTTGCAGTGCTTCTACCGGCATGCTAAAATAGTCGCAAACTACTTTAGAAATATACTCGATTGACAGTTCGCGTTTTGAGTTTTTAACCAGTTTGTTAATTAGTTTTGCAGCCAGTTCGAGCGTAATCTCCCTCTTGTTTAACATCGACTGGGCAAGCAGCGAAACCAGTGCACCTTCCAGTTCGCGTACGTTGTTGGTAACGTGCGAAGCAATATATTCCAGAACTTCATCGCTAAGTGAAATGCCATCTTTATAAACTTTACGTCGCAGGATTTCCATCCTGGTTTCGAAATCAGGTGTCTGTAAATCGGCTGTTAACCCCCATTTAAACCTCGAAAGCAACCTTTGTTCCATACCTTTCAACTCGATAGGCGGTTTGTCGGAAGTAAGAATAAGTTGTTTCCCCATTTGATGTAAATGGTTGAATATATGGAAGAAAGTTTCCTGTGTTTTTTCCTTGCCGGCAAATTCATGAACATCGTCCAGTACAAGTACATCAACCATTTGGTAGAAATGTAAAAAATCGTTGCGGTTATTATTCCGCGTTGCTTCGGTAAACTGAGTCTGAAATTTATTCGCATTTACGTAAAGCACAACTTTATCGGGGAACTGTTCTTTTACCTCAATACCTATTGCCTGTGCAAGGTGTGTTTTCCCAAGTCCTGAATTTCCGTAAATCATTAACGGATTGAATGCTGTTCCACCTGGATTTTGAGAAACCGCATACCCTGCACTTCTTGCCAGCCGGTTACAGTCGCCTTCAACAAAATTTTCAAAAGTATTGTCAGGCTTTAATTGCGGATCAATCTGCAATTTCTGGATTCCTGGAATAATAAAAGGATTTTTAATGGTTGCCTTTTCTTCCGACTTTAAAGGGACGGTTAAAGGTTTATTCTGAATTTTGTTACTGTTATTAGTCGGATAACTAACAGTGTATGGTTCATTACTGTTTTTATTGCTAATAACAACATTGTACTCTAGTTTGGCATCATTACCCAGTACCATCCTCAAAGTCTTTCTCAGAATATCAATAAACTGTTCTTCAAGATATTCATAAAAAAATGCACTAGGCACCTGAATAGTTAATACTTGGTTTTCTAATTTCACAGGTTCAATTGGTTCGAACCAGGTTTTAAAGCTGCTGCCGGGAACGTTATCTTTAATTACGTTAAGGCACTTTTCCCAAGCAGTTTTGTATTCATTGTTCATCTACAATACTGGATATTGAGGTTCTACAAATAATTTTCCAAATGGTATTCCCAAAACAAAATTTGCGAAAAAAAAGTTAAAAAAAAAATCAATTATCTATTGTAAAATTCGTGAATTTTATATGGGTTTCTATTTCAGGCATTTAATAATATTTTTTTTTTGAATATTTTTAAATCACTGAAACTCAGATGGTTGACCGTAATGACCTGAGCTGTAAATGAATAACTAGTAGGTAGTGGTAGGGTAAGATGGAGGATGTTCATTGCTATAAAAATATTATGTTTATCTAGCGCATTGATTTTAATGCTTTTTCTAATTTTATTAACCGCCCATTTTTGAATGCAGCAATAGTTGCCTCCGAAAATTTTAACCTGGCTGTTTTATGCATTTCTTCTATCTCCGAATAAACACTTGTAGCACCCCACAAATAGGTATAAATTCCGTTTGAGTAATATTCCTCCACATCGTCTAATCCTTCAAAAACTTCAGAATTCATATCCACTTTTGTTTTTGTGGAAATTAAATGCACTTTAAATACAATATCTTTTGCAGAGGCATCGTCTTTGTCACTAATGTATACTTCTTTGCCAAAATCGAATGCTGAAAATTGAAGATATCGTTTCGGATTTGTTTGAATATCGCCAACTAAATAACTCAGGTTATCCGAAAGTGCTTTTATTGAAGTGTACAGTTCATCGTCGTTTAACAGCAGGCCGGCAGTGCTTTCGTCGCTGTTAAGTTTCTCCATTAATGTTAATATTTGTTCCGACGCATCTGAAATATTATTGAGTACCGGTGTAATTGAAATTTGCGACAGGGAATCGCTAAATGCATTCAGGTTTTGTATGGCCGATTCAAATTCGATGGCATTGTTTTTAAATACGGTTGTAATATCGTTAATATTCGAAACAATTTGTTTTACATTTTCCTTTTCCGAAGAAATAACCAGTTGCAGATCGGCTGTTGTTTCTTCCAGGTTTTTTATGGTTTGATTAATATTTGTAAAGCTCGCCGATAAATTTTCGCGGGCATCCTCGTTTAATATTACCGTAAGTACTGTAATGGCCGAGTCGATTGTGCTGAGAAGTTCTTCAGCCTTTGTTTTCAGCGGCAGAACCTGCATGCTAACCTGCTCTTTCAGATCGCTTTCTACTGCACCCGTTAATGTATCGTTTGATTGATACAACTCTTTTTCTTTGCTTAAAATAAGTTTTACCGAGCGGGTTCCCATAATATCGCTACTTACAATTTGTGCCACCGAGTTAACCGGTATACGAAAAGAGGCATCAGCAGCAAATGTTACAATTAAATTACCGCTGTTGTCGGGTGCAAACCGAATGTCAGTAACCTGTCCAACCTGGTACCCGCTTAAAGTTACTTTATTTGATCTTACCAATCCGTCAATTCTTTCGTACTTTACGTGGTAATAATTATTTCTGCTGAATATGTCGTTGCCTTTAAGGTAGCTGAGGCCCCAAATTAATACTGTCAGCGAGAAAACTATTAATAACCCGAGTTTTGTATATCTTGAGATCTTCATATCTGCAAATTACTATTTTAATTGTAATATTAGGTATTTAAGCGCTTTTTTACAGTTTCCCGGTTGCCTTTTTAACCGAAATTAGTTTATCATCTTCAAACGCTACTACAAAAGCACTGTTATATTTAGCCTCTATTCTGTTCTGTTCATCTTTTGCTTTTTCAAGTGTGTTAAATCTTCCGGAGAAGTATCTGCTTATTTTTTTATCGTCTACCCGAAAAATATTTCGTTCGCCTTTAAAATTACCCGGCGAAGGTTCAATTTTTTGTTTTAACGCCATAACCTGCACCGAAAACCATATGTTATTATCCTGATTTTGTTTATCCGGTTTGGAGCTTCTTACAGGAGGCGAAGGTTTTGTTTCTGTCGTGCTGTTGGTTTCGGTAACCAGGTTAAATGCACTTTTTTGTTCAATCTCCTTTTTATATACTTTAAAAGCATTACAGATTGACGATGCAAGATTTGATTTACCCTGTTCGCTTGTTAAAAATTTCCGTTCGGAACTGTGGCTAATAAAACCAGTTTCAATAAGTACACTGGGCATGGTAGTTCTTCGCAATACCAGAAAACCGGCCTGTTTAACACTTCTGTCGCTGCGTTTGGCATGCTCCCTGAACTGTGTTTGTATTTCAGATGCAAGAAGTACACTTTGCTCCAGGTACTCGTCCTGTATTAGCTCAAACATAATGTAAGATTCTGGCGAGTTTGGATCGAATCCTTCGTATGTAGAGTTGTAATCGTCTTCGAGTAAAATTACTGCATTCTCCTTTTTGGCAACTTCCAGGTTGTCTTTATTACGGTGAAGCCCTAGCACAAAAGTTTCAGTACCCTGAACATACCTGGCATCAACAGCATTTACATGGATAGAAATGAAAAGATCTGCTTCATTTTTATTTGCAATATCAGCACGTTTGTAAAGTGGAATAAAAATATCTTTATTCCTGGTATAGACTATTTTAATATCAGGATAGCTCTTTTTTATCAAATTGCCCAGTTTCAGGGCAATGTCCAGAACAATATCCTTTTCTTTTGTATTTCCAACCGAAGCTCCCCAATCTTTACCACCGTGTCCGGGATCGATTACAACAACCAATATCCGCGACTCATCCTTAATATTTTTGTGAATTTTTTCACCAAATACATATGGATGAATAAACAGGACTGCAACAATGATGAGGATATTTCTCAGAAATGTTCGTTTCATTCAGAAGAATTAATATTATGCATGTAGAATACAATATTAACTGAATTTGATTAGTCTGTATTGTATTGGCAGAAGATTTAATTAACAGGTAATGTTTTATAATGAATCCTGAAGATTACGATAAAAAAGCATTATTAGAATTATTTTGCATTTATTAGGGTTAATTATATAGCCTTATTTTTATTTTTGTCGAGCCAATAGTTAGGTTGAAATTCAGAAAACATTTTGTATAAGATAATAATAACATATTTACTCCTAGTTTTACCTCTTTATGTTTTTAGTCAGGAACCGGAGATAACCATTGCTGAACCTGAAAAAGACTATACTGATTTTCCACAAGACTTTGAAAATATCCAGGATACAAGTTCAGTGAATCAGAGTTTGCAGGATACATTGGCTCTTGATTCGATTGAAAGGCCTGTAATTGATGCGCCGATTATTTATAATGCAAAAGATTCGATTGTAGTATCATTCGATGGACAGAAAGTTTTTTTGTACAATGAAGCAAAAGTTACTTACCAGCAAATTGAGTTAAATGCCTATTATATTGCTTTGGATTTAGAGACAAAAGAGATTTATGCTGAAGGAATACCCGATTCTACCGATGCACTTACCCAAAAACCAATATTCAGGCAGGGACAGGAAGAGTACGAATCGGAAACCATGCGTTACAATTTTGAAACCGAAAAGGCATTTATTACCAAAGTTGTTTCTGAACAGGGCGAGGGAATGATTCACAGCGACAGGACTAAAAAAATAGGCGAGAAAATATTTATTACCGAAAAAGCAAAGTACACCACCTGCGATGCCGACCATCCCCATTTTTACCTGCATCTGTCGAAGGCAAAGGTTATTTCGAACGAAAAGATTATAACCGGCCCGGCCTATATTGTGGTGGAAGACTTTCCGATATATTTCCCGGTTCTGCCTTTCGGGTATTTCCCAAATTCGCCAACCTACTCGTCGGGAATACTGGTTCCAACTTATGGCGAAGAGCAAAATAGGGGATTTTTCCTTCGCGACGGAGGATATTACTGGGCTGCAAGCCAATATTTCGATTTAGCGGTGCGGGGCGATATTTTTTCAAAAGGCTCGTGGCAGACAAAAATACAAACCAGCTACCGGAAACGGTATAAGTTTAACGGTAGTTTAAACTTTAACTACGGTATTAACAAATACGGCGAAAGAGGGCTCGATACCTATAAAAAGTCGAAGCAGTTTCAGTTAATGTGGTCACATTCGCAGGACTCGAAAGCCAACCCAAACCAGACATTTTCGGCCAGTGTAAACTTATCGTCTAGCGGGTACGACAAACAAAACGCCTATTCAACGAACGATTATCTGAATACAACCAAATCGTCCAGTATTTCTTATTCGCGGAAGTTCGAAAACACACCATTTAATTTCTCTGCCAACCTGAGGCATTCTCAGAATAAAAGAGATACTTCCATGACTCTTTCATTACCAGAGATGACATTTAGTATGGCCAAAATTTATCCGTTGCGCAGAAAAAACAGAAGCGGTAAAATGAGATTTTACGAAAAATTTGGAATTAACTATACCGGTAACCTGAAAAACTCTATAACGGCACATCAGTCGGAAATACTGAGCAGCTCGTTTGCAACCGACTGGAAAAACGGGATAAGGCACAGCATTCCTATCTCATTCCCGAGTTTTAACCTGATGAAATATATTAATGTTAGCCCGGGTATCAGTTACAACGAAAAATGGTATTTTAAAAAGTACAATTATAATTACGATCCGGGTGGAGGCCATACAAATAATCCTTCAGGTATACCTTCAACTGTGCAAATAGACACCATCACGGGTTTAAACCGGGTTTACGACTATTCATACAGTTTCAGCACTTCAACAAATATTTACGGGATGTTTATGCCGCTGAATCCCGATTCGAAAATTAAAGGTATAAGGCATAAAATGACACCCTCTCTAAGTTTTAGTTACCGCCCCGATTTTGGTGTGTCGAGGTTTGGTTACTGGCAACCGGTACAGGTTGATTCTGTAGGAACAATCAGGTATCTGGATGTTAATGCAGGTGGAATCTACGGCGGTTCTCCTGGCAAAGGTGCATCTGGAGCCATAAGCTTTTCGCTGAATAATAACCTGGAGATGAAAGTGATTGATACCAGGGACTCGACCAAAACCGATTCGGAACAGCAGTTCAGAAAAGTAAAGATTATAGATAATTTAAGTTTTAATACTTCGTACAATTTAATTGCCGATTCGTTAAACCTGTCGCCAATAAGTATAAGAGCACGAACAACTGTGGCAGGTGTTAGCATAAACATGGGGACCATACTCAACCCGTATATGGTCGACGAAAATTACAAAACGATACACAAGTATGTATGGAACGAACGAAACGGGCTGAAAAAACTTGGCCGATTAACAAATGCAAACTTGTCGTTTGGTATGAATTTTAAATCGAAAAAGAAGGATAATAACCAGGGCGGTAGCAACAAAGGTTCCAACAGCGGGGAAGGGGAGGAAGAACCGGTTTTACCACCTGAGTATGACAGATATGCCGATTTTAATGTTCCGTGGGATTTTGGTTTCGATTACAGTTTTAGTTACACGGGTCCTAACAAGTCGAATCCAAAAGGAAGGGTAAACCAGACCATTGGAGTAAGGGGCAACGTAACCATTACCGATAAATGGCGGTTGAGCATGAATACCAACTTCGATATTCAGGCCGGTGAGTTTTCTTTCACCAACTTTAATCTTACGCGCGATTTACACTGCTGGTCCATGGCATTTAATTTTGTACCGTTCGGTTTCAGGAAAAGTTACAATTTTACCATCAGCGCTAAATCGTCGATGTTAAAGGATTTAAAACTTCAGAAACACCAGAGCCATTACGATAATTTTTAGTAATCAGAGATCAGTCGCAGTCTCAGTGGATCACATTGCGATTCTGATGGATGTAATATTTTGCTGGATTTTTATTGCCGTAATGAAGTCTTGCTTTCCAAATCAAAAATTAATTATTTCTCGCTTCGCTGCGACTTCCTTTTTTCTACAGCAAAAAAAGTAAGCAAAAATGCTGTCGCTGACCTGAAAATTGCGAACAGGTGCGTGCTACAAGTATTTTGCTTTATATAAGACGTCGAGCGTGAAGTGGCCTTTTTTTATCAAGCCTGGAATCAAAACAAAACCTTAGAGAGAAGGAGAAGTTCCGAGTAAACGAGGAAATCACTCATTCAAAGTTAGGTTTTGTGAAGATGAAAGGTGAAGATAAAAAGCAGCCTTGATTTTTCTGCTTCGTCTTTTATCAAGAAAAAGATGAAGGCCTCCGGCAGGAAAAAAATAAAGCAAATAAGTTGTAAATGTTACGCGAGTATATTTTTACTCCACCTACTTTACAATGTGAGCGTCTCAGTCACCCCTCTTCCAAATATTCTCTATCTTAGCAATAGCAAACAATAATAAATTTATTCTCATGAAAAAAATTATATCCACCACAAAAGCCCCACAGGCCATTGGCCCTTACAGCCAGGCAGTAGAAGTAAACGGTACACTTTATATTTCGGGGCAGGTGCCGCTCGTTGCCGAAACCATGAAAATTGTTGAGGGCGGCATTAAAGAGCAAACACTACAGGTAATGAAAAACATTAGTGCCATTCTCGACGAAGCCGGTTATTCGTTTGCCGATGTGGTAAAATCGACCTGCCTGTTAAGCGATATGGCCAATTTTAAAGCTATGAACGAAGTGTATGGCAGCTTTTACAAAGAGAATCCACCCGCACGGGCAGCATTTGCCGTTAAAGAGTTGCCGCTTGGTGTTTTAATCGAGATTGAAACCGTTGCGGTGAAATAAATTCCGGATTGCAATACTAAGAGAAAGAATAAATCAAAACAGTCTCTAATAATAAACAGTAATATGACACAACTTTTGACAATAGGGGTTATTGGTAAATCACTTAAAGAAAACGAAAAACGAGTAGCTATACATCCTGAACATTTAGAGCAAATTCCTGGAGAGCTACTAAAACAGATAACTTTTGAAGAGGGTTACGGTTCGGGTTTCGGATTTGATGACAGTACCATTGCGAAACTCACATCGGGCAGAACTGCAACAAGAGAACAAATTCTGAATAATTATGACTGTGTGCTAATGCCTAAACCTTTAGTTAAAGATTTGTCTGAAGTTAGAGAAGGAGCAATTGTATGGGGGTGGCCACATTGTGTGCAACAAGAGGATATTACACAAATAGCCATAGATCGAAAATTAACGCTTATTGCATGGGAGGAGATGTTTACCTATACAACTGAAGGAGAAAAAAAGGCACATACTTTTTCTAAGAATAATGAAATTGCAGGTTATGCCGGTGTTCTGCACTCTTTAGGGCTG
>JBDLJS010000087.1:0-17184 GCA_039714235.1 Bacteroidota bacterium
TATTGAATACGGACCTGAGCGTAAATATTGTGCCAAAGAGTATGATCGCTATAAAGGAATAGAAGAAATTATGCCCTTTGCAAAAGGCGTTAGTGCAAAGTCGAATGAATTTGACGAGCAGGGGAACGAAGTCAACTCTGATTTTCTCAGAATCATGAAAATTGTGAAGGAATCTGGTTTCAAAGGCTATATCGGAATTGAATACGAAGGGACTGTCCATTCAGAAGACGAAGGAATAAAAGCAACCAAAGCCCTGCTGGAGAAGGTATTTAAAGAGATTTAATGTATGATTATTCTGGTTTTTGAAGTGTCATCATATTCATGATCTTTTTCACCTCATCCATACCGAAAAAATGCCGTTATTCGTCGAGCATAAACCCTTGCCATGAATATAACGGGGCTGGCCCTCTATAATACAACACGGAATAGTTGTTTTGTCATTCTGTTGTGCATTTATCATTAACTGTATAAGCGATTGTAATCCGTAAAAAGCCCCTTCCGCACTCACTGCTTCAACTGTAATTTCATAAGTTTAAATTGTATGTAATTAACTGTAACTTATGTAACTCGCGATGAAACGAAGTTCGGCCAAAGCCAATTTAAACATGTCCTTTTGTGAATTTGACAAGTTGAAATTCATGCTCGTTTCATCCGGGATTATTTTTAACCGGCACGATTCTTTTGATTCCGGTTGAATTGATTTAATCAATTTAATTTGAGCACTCTTTCTCTTTTTCAGGCACTTAATTTCAGTGTACTTTTTTACCTGCCCCGATAAGATTGGAATTAATGCATCAAACTCATCAGTTTCAGTTGAGATGGTAATGTGTTTGGACAGAAGAAATTGCCACTCCAGCATTTTATACTCGTTAGGAAAGGAATAACTGCAATATCTTTTCACTGCCCGTTAACTGGCAAAATTGCACATAGGGCAAAGAAAACTGATAAAAAAAGCCTGGTAATTTGTTTCATTTTAAATGTTCTTAATTTACTATTATTTCAAATCTTGCCGACACCGCCCAATGGTCAGAAGGCCAGTCACAATCCAGCTTTATTTCTCCATTTCCAACAGAGCCTGTAACCACAGAAGAATTAATACATTTTAATTTTTTACCGGTATAATAAATTCTGTCAATCCTTACCAGCTCCTGATTGTCGTAGTCTTGTCTTCCGGGTGTACCATTGGGGTACGGGGGAGTCCATGTAATTCCAGGCTTTTTAACTTCATCGTTATTAAAAGTACGGTATGCATCAGCTAGCCCTGCTTTTTCAAGTGCTTTCGAACCTTTCCACCCAATTGCAAAACGCAAAGGTATGTTTGTAGGATTTTTAACCATCCTGTCGGCTCCTTCTTTTGCATATCGTTCTGTCCAGTCTAAATGCGAAGGTTCGTTAAAATCGCCAACAAGTATCACTTTTTCATTTGCTTCGAGGTAAGGTTTAACCATGTTAACAGTAGCGAGGTATCCGCGTGGGCCTTCGGCTATTTTTTTTGTTTTTTCCAGTACCTCATCTTCAAAAACATTCAGGTCAGACGGGACAGAACCTTCGAGTATCCTGTTTTTTATGATACCGGGGCCATAACCACCGGCAGGCCACCAGTGACAGTTAACCAAAACCAAAGAATCGCCTCCTGGCAAATATACCCGGCAGGCATTAAGGAGATGTCCGTTCGACTCCAAAGGTTTTAGTTCGAATTTTGAATAGATATTGTAACAACGGTTCCAGCTTTCACCCAGCGCCATCAACAACGAGTCGGTTGAGGAGTCTTCCTGCACACCAACAATATCGGGAGCTACCTCTGTAATTATCCATACCAGGTCGTCGAACCGCGAACCGTTAAACCTATTGTCGGGAAATCCTACATTACTTGCGTCGTGCCCCCCTTGCAGGACGTTAAAAGAAAGGACATTTATTGTCTCATTTTTCGATTCCCCAGGCTGTTTACACTGAATTAAAACCACACTTGTTACCATGAACAAGAGGGTTAGCCGGTTAATTTTATTCGCTTTCATATTTTTTAAATTACTTGTTTCATTACTAATCCACATTGTAAACTGCAAACTCTTTTATTTGAGGTTTCCCTTTCGTCTCCGTAATTTTTAGCCTCACAGCCGATACCTCCATCTCATCAAATTGATGGATAAATTTATGCCCGATGCACGAACCTTCGAAAATGGTTTGCCAGCCTTTTTTAGTTTTTCCTTCAAATACAAATTGTCTCACACGTTCTCCTTCGGTAATGTCTTCCATTAGCACAACCTGATTAATTTTCTGTTTCCCGGGAAACTTCAGGATTATCTTCTCCCCTGTACCCGATGTAGTTGCCACAGGATTTGAGAACCTTCGTTTAACTTCATCGCCAAATTCTTTCAGGCGTTTTACATCGGATTCGGGAAGCAAACCGTCGGCATTTGGTGTAAGCCCTAAAATAAGCGATGAATTGTGCCCTACCGATTTGTAGTACATATTTATAAGGTTTTCAATCGGAAAAATATGTTCATCGTCGCCCGGCTCCCAGAACCACTCGTGGCGACCGTTATAACCGCGCAGCGGTGCATCGCTCATGGCCGGCATGTAATATTCACCATCGGGGTCTCCTTCTTTTAACAGTTGAAATCTGTTTTTATAAATTACTTCCTGGTTTTTAGAATGCGAATAAGGGAAAGGGTAAGTTCCCCAGCAGGGATAAGGTACCGTGCCACTTTCGCTACCACCCCAGCGGATATCGGCACGTTGTGTATTGTGGTAAAAAATACCGTTGGGCTGGTGCTTTTCGAAAATACCCAGTACATCAGCGCCTCCTTTTTCTGGCCCGTGGGCTCCACCGTCGAACCACACAATTGCCAGGTCGCCATACCTCGACATCAATTCCTCCGTCATTCCTTCGCAAATGCGGTTGTAGTACTTTTGCCTGTTTTCTGCAAATTTATCATCGCCGTTTATCATAAAATCGTAAACACCGTAAAACGAATTCCAGCGGATGCCAATATAAATTCCGGGCAAGACATCGTATTTGCGGCACGACTCAACAAACTCTTTTACAATATCGCCTTTGCCATTTCTCCATTTTACTACCTTGAGCGAGTATGGATTTACATCGCTCTGGTACAACGCAAAACCGGTTTCGTGGGTTGCTGTGAGTATGGCAATTTTACAACCGGCATCTTTGGCAGCTTTTATCCACTGGTCGGTATCGAGGTTTTTAGGACTAAAAATATTATAATCGGCAACAGGTGTAATCCTGTTTTCGCGCTGCACATATTTTTGACTGTCGAAAACATGCAGATCATATGAAAAAAGGGCTGCCAGTTCGGCATTTTGCCAGTTTAGCTGCGCAGGGGTTGGAACAGGTACCAATAAATTATCTTGTGCTTTTAAATTACTAATACCAATGAGTACAAATAGCAAAACGGCTGTTAAAATTTTAGACATTCCTGATTCTGTTAATCGTTGGTTATATTTTTGTTTGAAAAAAAAGCCTGTCTAAAGTAGGACAGGCTCTTTTAAAAATCAAATTATACTGTTTAATTATAACCCGGATTTTCAGGTGCAAGATTCGGATTATTACTAATACGGCTAAGTTTAATTGGCATGTAATAGTGTTGTGGTCCAAAATAACGTATTCTCCTGTCTACATCATCCAACACATTAACTTCATACTTTTTAGTATCCCAATCGAAGTAAACTTGCATACCACCACGGGGCTCGCTTAACTTGGTTTCAGCAATACGCCAGCGTCTGTAATCCCAGTATTTATGGTTTTCAAACATTAATTCAACATCTCTTTCATGAATGATATCGTCAAACGTAACAGAAGTCAGAGCAGGCATTCCTGCCCTTTCTCTTATCTGGTTTATAGCGTCTAAGGCTTCACCCGGTTTATTTAATTCCAGGGCAGTCTCGGCAGTAATTAAAAGTATTTCGGCATACCTGAAAATAATCCTGTCAACATCGTCCTCGTAGTTTTTAACCTGAGTGCCGAGCGGTTCGTTCAGGAATTTTTTAATGGTAAAACCCGTTCGGTTATGAAATCTCGACCATGGTGATTTGGCAAACCAATCGAATCCGTTGTATTCTCCTACAAACTCCTGTTCGGTATTTAGCTCTCCTTCAACATAAGTACCATCGTGGGCATAAACAGGGTATCCTGCAAACATTGCCCCCGGATATAGCATTGAAGCATGAAAACGCGGATCTTTATCTTTCCACAACTCAACAAAATCGATTTTCTCATCACTTTCAAGCAAAGCACGATCTTCCATTCCTGATTTTCCGTTGATATAGTCATAAACTAAAGCAGTTTCGAGGTAAGGCATTGCTTCAGCTCCCCAGCCAACACGTGAAGCGCCTCCCGGCCATGCAAAAAGCGACCAGTTGTGTCCCTTTTTATCAAGCCCGTTAAATTTCTCTGAGAAAATAACTTCCACGTTATCTTCGTCTAAGAAAAGCATTTGATAATTTGTTGTTTTATCCGACTCAGCAGAATATAAAGCGTATCCTCCATTTGCTACTTCTTTGGCAGCATCGTAAGCTTTTTGGTAATACGACTGAGCTTCCGAAGCAGGAAATCCAAGCAATCCGTTGAGTTGCTGAGTACCGTTTTTTGCAATACTGGCCGCATAGAGCATTGCCCTTGCTTTAAATGCCCAAACAGCATATTTATGTACACGTCCGTTACCCATTGCACCGGGTTCGAGTAGTACCGGGGCAATTGCGTTACATTCACCTTCAATAAATTCGTATATTTCTTTTTCCGCATTTCGCGACACATACAACGAAGAGTCGGTTTCGCTTTCCGGTATCTTTTGGGCTTCAGTAATAAGAGGAACTGCTCCATATCTTTTTGACATTTCGAAATAAGTAAAAGCACGTAAAAACCTTGCCTCGGCAAGTTTTACTGCTTTTAACTCGTCGTCCATACCGGCGACATCTTCTGCTGCGGTAAGTTTTTCTATGAACTCATTAATATTACGAACATGTGAATATTGCCATAATGGAACAATACCGTCTCTGGTTTCATCCATCAACTGATGGTCTACGTAATTAGCCTGGCCATACCAGTTTCCACGGTCGCGCAATTCACCACCCAGTAGCATTTCTCTTATATCTTCATAAATATAATACGAGCCATGATACCGGAAATAGGTATCGGCATACAGCCTGTTTAAATTAGCATCGATTAATGGAGCACTTGTGAACACCGCCGATTCTGCAATTTTATCCAAAGGTTCGCGGTCGAGAATTGACTCCTGACATGCAGAACCGATGAACACAATAGCCAATAAATATAATATAATCTTATTTTTCATGATATCTTATTTTTAGTTTCGGTTATTGTAATGTAATATTCAAACCAAACGAGAATGATTTATATTGGGGAATATACCGCCCGTTATAACCACCACCCCGTTCAGGATCGATTTCAAATTCTGATAACTTATTAAAAGTAAGCAGGTTATACCCGGCAAAATATGCCCTTACACTAGAAAAACCTTTTACTTTATTTAATACACTTTTAGGAAGCGAATATCCAATGGTTAAGTTTTTAAGACGAACATACCCCGCAGAGAAAGTATTCATTGTTGATGTTTTACTAACATAACCACCTGCACCGGCCCCGTCAGTTAACCTTGGTAATTTGGCATTTGTATTTTCCGGTGTCCATCTTCCATCGTATAAAAACTGAGGAATATTACCACCATCCTGGCCACCACCAACAGGATAAAGCATATGGTCGCTAATGATAATATCGTAATTGGTTGCTCCTTGCCACAGCATAGAGTAATCGAAACCTTTCCAGGTTGCATCGAAGTTTAAGCCGTACATAATTTCAGGAGAACTTCCCCGGCCTATCTCAACCTGGTCTCTCCAATCAATCACACGGTCATCGTTTTGGTCAACAAACTTAGGTAAACCCGGAGCCAGTGTACTGTTAGGGCTGGAAGACTGGTCGTAATTTATGCCGGACGTTTCAGTCCAAACCAAATCTTCTTCAGTTAACCAACCATCGGTTTCCCAACCATATCTTACATTAGTCCAGCGTCCTGTTTTTGTATATAACCTTGCTTGATCCTCATCTTCATATTCCTGTTCCTGCACTCTTACGTATTTTGCACGTGTCCATGAAATATTGCCCGACAGATTATATTTAAAATCATCAATTTTATTCGAATGTTTCAATATCAGTTCGAATCCCCTGTTGTCTATGGCATTCAGGTTTTCCTGCGGTAGCGATGCACCAAATGTATTTGGCAGTGTTGATAAACGTGTAGCAAGAATATCATCCCTTAACCTGTAAAAGTAATCGAACTCCACACCTAATTTTCCCTGCCACATAGCAACATCTAAACCGGCATTATAGGTATTCATGGTTTCCCATGTTACATCTGGGTTTACAAGCCCGTCTGTTCTAATAGCTTTTTGTGTAATACCATCCATTACATACTGACCAGAGAAAGAATAAGTGGTAAGATACTGGTAAGCAGCTGCATTACGGTCGTAACCAGTCTGGCTGTACGATGCACGCAGCTTAATGTTGTCAATTGCCTCAAAGTTATCTTTAATAAAA
This sequence comes from Bacteroidota bacterium, assembly GCA_039714235.1. Taxonomy (GTDB): domain Bacteria; phylum Bacteroidota; class Bacteroidia; order Bacteroidales; family Prolixibacteraceae; genus Draconibacterium. The sequence goes on from JBDLJS010000087.1 coordinate 6,572, forward strand.
TTCTCTTCAGACATTCTCCAGGCTCCCATAATACTTGGGAAAGTACCCCATCTTACATCAGGTTGAAACCGTGAAGAACCATCGACACGAATTGTTGATTCTAAAAGATATTTACCTTTATAACCGTAATTGAAACGCCCCACATAACTTACATTACCTTCTTCGTAAGCTGAACCTGAAAGTGTTTTTGTTTCAGGATTACCGGCAAAAATCTGGTCTACTGCCGGCGAAATAAAACCTTTAATAGTCCCCTGAATATAATTCGAACTATAATCGATAGCTTCGTAAACTGCCAAAGCTTTAATATTATGGTCTCCGAACGATCTATTATAATCTAATTGTACCTGATATGTAAGCCTGCGGTTTTCGTACCTTTTATCTAAAAAGTCATAATCCTGATTTTGAGTAACCGGGCTAAAATAAATATCATTTGCCTCATCATATTGCCAGGTAGTAAAAGGAGTAGCAAAGTTTTTATTATACTGGCTGTCTCCTACATAATTTACCTTTGCCATGGCAGATAATCCATGAACAAAAGGTACAGTGTATTTCACACTCATGGCCCCAGTCTGGTAGCTCCTCGTTTGGGTTTTATAGCCCGACTTATCAGCATCAGTTGTATTAGTCAGAGTATTTGCATCCCATCCCGCATAAGGAATTTTTGCAGGATCAGGGTAAGATGAAGGGAAATAAGGCATTGAAGTGCGCATACTCATCCAAATCTGACCCTCATCTACATACGTATCATTAATTTCTGTATTTCTGACAGCAAGATCTAAGCCCACATCCAGATTCTTTGCAACATTAATGTCGATATTTGACCGGACATTGTACCTGTCCATATTCGAATCGCCTGTTTTATAAAATCCAATCTGGTTTGTATAAGCTGCAGATATGAAGTATCCAACACGCTCATTTGCACCTGAAACATTAATATTATGGTTCTGCATTGGAGAATACTTATTTAAAGTAACATCCAGCCAATCGGTATTTGGTACTGCACCGTTACGCATCGACTCGATATCGGCTTCAGAATATGGGCGATCTCCGGGGAACCCCGGGATAGGATTCCATGCGTGATAAACATATTCTTTACCGTTACGCTCATCAACTTCTTTTCTAAACGCAGCGATCTCGTTACTTGCCTTTGCAAAATCCCATGAGCTTAACCAAGTAGGATAAGTAGTTGGTGTTTGCATTGTGTATGAGCTGTTGATATTGATTTTTGGCTTACCAGACTTCCCCCTTTTAGTAGTAATTAAGATAACACCATTACCTGCTTTCGAACCATAAATTGCAGCGGCTGCATCTTTCAAAACAGTAAACGATTCTATCTCATTTGGATCGATATTATGAAAGTTCCCCTGTTCAACACCATCTACAATAATAAGAGGCGAACCATAGTTACGAATGCTAATACTTGGAGCTGCTCCAGGTTTACCGGTATTTTCTTTTACAACCAAACCTGCAACTCTACCTGCCAATGCCTGTCCCGAGTTTGCAACCGGTACTTTAACCATTTCTTCGCCACCGATAGAAGCAACCGAACCGGTAAGGTTAGCCCTTTTCTGAACACCGTAACCTACTGCCACCACTTCTTCCAGTCCTATGGCATCAACCAACATGGTTACGTCAATTTGAGTTTGGTCGCCTACTGCAACTTCCTGAGATTTCATTCCTACAAAAGAATACTGCAGTATTGCATCATCAGGAATATTTGTCAGGGTGTATTCACCGTCCATATTCGTTACAGTTCCAGTGGCTGTACCTTTTACTACTATGGCAACACCTGGTATAGGTGAGCCTTGTTCGTCGGTTACTTTACCTGTAACAGACTTTTGTTGGGAGATAGCTTGTGAAATACCTCCATCCATTCCTTGTTTAGTCAGAACTATAAACCTGTCTTTTACAACATATTCCACATCGGTTCCATCAAACAGGGAGTTTAACACTTTCTCTATTTTCTGGTCTTTGACAGTAACAGAAACTTCACGGTTAACATCAATTAGTTTACCGCTGTACATAAAATAAAACTCGCTTTGCTCTTCAATTGCAGCGAGAACTTCTTTTACTGAAGTCTTTTCCATATCCAGGTTTAGCATTTTGGTCTGCGAATAGGTTTTATTTGCCAAAACGCTTACTACTGAAATTAGAATTAAAAAGGTAGTTAATTTCATAATTCTAAATAATTTACTTAACCAGGGACTTTTTATTATCCCGGGTAAATCACTAAATTTTTTCATACTTTTGTATTGATTAGTTTATACACTACCCTGTACCGTAAATACAGGGTTAATATTTACTCTCTTCAGGGAAGTGTTGACGCATTTCCCTGATGTTTTTTTTCTCAATTCATTATATCATAGGCATATGATTTTTACAGGTTAGTTTATTATTGTTTCTTTTTAATAATTATCTTTTGTTTTGAATATGTACCATCAGCAAGTTTCTTTCTTGGTAACATTTTATAAGTTACAGGAGTTGCTATTGTCATTAAATCCAGTATTTGAGAAAGTGGTTCTTCAACAAACGTAACCGTATAAACAAAATCCTCAATGCTTTTTTCTACTTCAATATCCACATTATACATCCTGCCAAGCCTTTCTGCAACCTCAATAATAGGAGTATCTTCAAATACCAGTTTGCCATCTATCCATGCAATATATTTTTCTATATTTCCTTTACTTGAGCATATTATTCCGGTTTCTGTGTTATAGTTTACATGCTGGTTTGGCTCCATTGCACCAACAGGTTCTGTTGCCCCGTCGGGAGTTATTTTTCCGAGAACGACTTTCCCTTCAACGAGAGTTGTTGCAATAATATCGTCGTCGGCATAAGCCATTACATTAAATTTAGTTCCCAGAGCTTTTACATTCAATGCACCTGTTTTAACAATAAAAGGTCTTTCAAGATTATGGGCTACACTAAAGTAACCTTCTCCGGTAAGTGTCACCTCCCTTGTGTCACCAGAAAAGAACTGAGGGTACTTAATCCGGCTACCGTTATTTAAATGAACCTCGGAACCGTCTGATAATTGCACAACTGTTCTTGAGCCAACAGGCGCAACAATTTCGAGCGAATCGACCGAGATTTTAGCGTAAGTATCTGTTAGATTTTTGTTTTCTGAAAGAATATAGAACATGAAGCCCAAAACTGGAATTAACAGGATTGCAGCCGCCTTTGTAAACCAGGTTGCAAAAAATGAGAAAGTCGGTTTTTTGCTTATTTTAGGTACGGAATCATTTATATCATTATCTATTTGGTACTGAATTTTATCGAATAGTGCACTGAACTTTTCATCGTCTGCTACCCAATCGCCTTCTTCCTTATAAGTTTCCCAATCGGCAAATCCCCAGCTTTTGTTATTATCATTCAGTGCATCGGTATTTGCCCACCGTATCACTTCATCTATTTCAGCTTTAGTGCAACGGTTGTTTAAAAATTTATTTAATAATTCTTTTGTCATTTTTTTCTTTGTATATGCCTCCCGAAAAACCGGGAGGCATAATTAACCTAACCAAACTAAACTATACGAAAAACTGTTTAATCGTATTAAAAGATAATACGTTTAACTTGCTTCAAGGGAGTATAAAAAAAACTGTTTTTTTAAATTATAAAAATAAATAAACGAATAACAGATTGGTAATCAACCCGGTATCAATATGCAATTTTAAGAAAGAAAGTGTATTGGTGATGTGTTTTTTAACGGTATTGACAGTAATACCGAGTTTAATAGCAATTTCTTCGTGTGTTAATCCTTTTTCACGGCTTAACTGGAATATTTCTTTTTGGCGTGGGGTTAATTCATCTAACAACGTCTGTACCTTTTGAGTTAACTCTTTGAAATAAATTTCATTGGTAAAACCAGGGGCTTCATTAAATTGTTGAACGGAAATAAGGTGTTCTTTATATTTTTTCTCGTTCACCCTTTTGCGTAACAGACTAATGGTAGTGTTATAAGCAACTGTAAATAAGTATGATTCGAATGAGGAATAAACATCTATTTTACTTCTCGCTTCCCATATTTTTACAAATACCTCCTGTACAATTTCCTCGGCATCTGCTTCCTGTTTTATATACCTTAAGACAAAACCATACAACCTTTTACTATACCGTTCATATATGTTGTAAAAGGCAACCCTGTCACCTTTTTTAATCAACAGCAGAAGTTCTTTATTGGATTTATTTGTTTTCAAAAACAGTATTTAGCTAAATCAAATTTTAACAAAGATATATTTTTAGATTATTTTGACTAGTAGTTGATATAATTTATCACTGTTGAATTAAATTAACCTTTACCTTTTCTAATTTGTCATAAATATTATCAAGTTCCTGTCTCTGAAAAACTGAAAAATCATACGATTTAACCCGTTGGCCACTCATTACAAATTCAACTTTTGCTGTTTCAATTCTTAAGTCCCACAAATCATCGAATTTTATTTTTTGTGATTTTTTGAATGAATTTTTGTATTCAATTCCTCCACCACTAATTGAAATGTAATTTTTTTTAATCAGTTCTTTTCCAAATAAGCCGTGAACAACATTTATTATTCCGCCAATTGTTAGAATTAAGAAAAACATGTTTAAATCGTTCGATTTAAACAAACCAAACAATCCAATTAAGAACAGGACTGTCCCATAAATTTGCATTGTCTTTTTTCTCGAAGAATTTAATTTCCTTCTTCCGTAAAATTTTAGGTTTAGAGTTTTATCATGCATTGCTTAATATTCTTATTTATATGTCCTGCCCAAATCGTTAATCCTCACTTCTTTGAGCTTCAATTTAAGTTTCTCTTTAAATTCAGCCACTACATGTGCGTATTCAGGATTGTCTGCCAGATTGGTAAACTGTTGCGGGTCATTCTCCATGTCAAACAGTTCGATTCCGGCGCCGGCATCTTCGTCGTACTGTATATATGCCCATTTTTCGGTCCGTAACAAAAAAGTCTTACCTCCCTGAGTGACAGAAAAAGCCATATCGCGAACTTCAAGTTCAGGATTATCAAGTGTTTTTACCAGGCTTTTACCCTGAATGTGTTCAGAATATTCTAATCCGGCCAGTTCGGCAATTGTCGGGTATAAATCAAGAAGTTCTGTAAACGAATTGCATACAGCAGGCTTTTTACCCGGAACTTTAATTATCATTGGCACGCGCACCGATTCTTCATGCAAACTAACTTTCATCCAGAAATTGTGTTCACACAAATGAAAGCCGTGGTCGGAAGTAAAAATCACGATTGTATTATCTTCCAGCCCCTCTTCTTTTAATGTTTTTAACACTTTTCCAACTTGCGTATCCATGTATGATACTGCAGCGTAATATGCTGCCACTGCCTTTTTCTCCTGTGCTTCATTCATTTCTCCATTTACACTAGTAACGTAATTAATCCCACGTTTGGGAATATCGTCCCAGTCGCCTTCTACTTTTGGAGGCAAGGTTACTTCTTCGTAAGGATAAGGTTCGAAATACTCTTTTGGGGCAACAAATGGCACGTGAGGCCTAACAAAACCAACTGCCAGGAAGAATGGTTCATTTTTATGCTGACGTATCAGTTCGCAAGCTTTCTCTGCTGTTTTCCCGTCGGAGTGCACCAAATCGTCGCCATCGGCTTTTACGATAGTCATTACATTTCCTCCTTTTATAGGCAATGTTCCATCCGGATTTCCCTGGACCAATTCTCCATCGCCCGGCGCTTTCCATTCGGGTCCCTGGCTGTTAAATTTTTCAATCCACGAGGCAGGGTCGTCTGTTCCATCGCTTCCCTCTTCAATATCCCTCGGAACTGCCATATGATATATTTTACTCACCCTTGCGGTATAATATCCATTATCTTTAAAAAGTTGCGACCATGTTTTGCGGTCAGGGCCTATATTTTCGCGGCCGCTGACATACCCATAGGTTTCGGTAGCGCTGGGATAGTAACCCGACATAAACGAAGCACGCGAAGGACCGCAAACCGGATACTGGCAATAAGCCCGGGTAAAACGCATTCCTTCCGAAGCCAGGTTATCAATATTTGGTGTATTACATGCTTTATTTTCATATGAAGAAACCGCTGTGGCTGTCAGGTCGTCGGCAATGATAAAAAGTACATTGGGCTTTTTCTCTACTTTAGAACAGCCTCCGAAAAGAATGATAATACTCAGAAAAAGGAAAAGGTATTTCATGTTTATAGATTTATTATAATAATTACTCAGAACCATAAAAATTATTAGCTAGTTTTCAATCATCTCCCCCACCTGATTAAGTGTCTGGACATCAATTTTCCTGATTTTTCCTTCGTAATTGGGCCCGATGTTGATTGAAAAGATATTGCCGTATTTTACTGCTCCTACATAATCCTGATACAGTTTTTCAACTGGATGACAGAGTGTATCGTGTTTTGGTAAGGAATAAAACCACATAGCACCTCCTTCGTGAGGAGGCAAAATCGGGTAGGTAAATTCAGCTGCCAAATATCCTTTGTAATTTGCTTCGGCATCCTTGTTATATTTTGTTGTACTTGCATCACCAATTGAACCTGGCTTTCCCATTTCTCTTAATGATAATCTGCCTGCAGGCTCTCCGTGATTAAAACCCACAAAACAATTTGGCTGAAACTGATGGATAAAATCAACAGTCTCTTTATGGCTTAAACCACCGTCACCAACAGCATGGTCCATCCAGAAAAACTCAATCGGACCATATTTTGTAACAAGCTCTTTCAACTGTGCTTTTTTCATTTCCAGATTAATACCGCTTCCTTGCCGCCAACCTTTACCGTCGACTGCTCCCGGCCAGTTCCAGTCGCCTTCAGAAAAATAGAGTGCCAGCTTAATGCCGTATTTATCGCACGATTTACGGAGCTTTGCCAACACATCAACCCCAAGCTGGCTGTTTGTAACCTTTTTATCGGTGGTTTGTGTATCCCACAAACAGAAGCCGTCGTGATGTTTCGAAAGGAAAAGGATATAGCCCATTCCGGCATCTTTGGCCACTTTGCACCATTGATCGGTATTGACGCCGGTAGCTTTAAAAAAGGTTGCATCTTTATCGAGGGTTGGTGTCCACTCGTGCCCGTAAAATGTACTAAACGACCAGCAGACAAACATGCCCCAATTCATATCCTTTATTTGTTCTGCACGAACATTATCGTCGATTTTAACTGTATAATCGTTTTTGGGTTGGTTGCTGCAACTTATTAAAAGTACTGCTATAATCAGAGTTAGCAGGTTGATTCTTTTTATCATTTTTTTGGTTTTTATGTTTTAGTAAATATAGTCACAGTTAATTAAAAAGCCTGAAAATTATTGTTCGGACTTTATATTTTTAGCCTCAATACTTTTAAAGAAAAAACCATACAACGATGTTGCCAGCAACGGTATAACAACTACCAGCAACGATGCCTGCAAACTAAAATAATCGGCAATTACCCCGAAAAGTAAGGGGATAAAAAATCCGCCCGAAATTGCCATAATCACAAACGACGATGCCTCGTTTGTATGTTCTCCCAGCCCTTTTGTGGCAAGGGCAAAAATTGAAGCAAACATAATTGAGATAAAAAATCCAATTGCTGTAATGGCATAAATTCCGGCCTTGCCACCTGTTAGCATTGAAGTGATTACAAGCAGGGCTGCTATTAATGCAAAAAAGCCGAGAATTTTAGCAGGGTCAAGTTTTGTCATTGCCCAGGCTCCGAGCAACCGTCCGGCCATTAATCCATAAAAAATAATGGCCGACAAACGAACTGCTTCTGCATTCCCGATTTGTCCAACCTCTTTAAAATAGGGTGTCATTAACTGGTATAAAATTGCTTCGGCTCCCATGTAAACAAACATGATAATAAAGCCTATCACAAAATGACGGTACTTAAATGCTCCACCCGGTTTTAGGTTACCGGTTACACCTTCCTGTTTGACTTCAGTTGGATTGTGTGGCATTTTTGCAAAGACAACAAACAGTGCTAACAGGAAAAATACCCCGGCAATAATCAGATAAAATATTTTTATCCCTCCAAAAACATTGCTCCCAAATAGTTCGAGTATAAACCAGCCACCAAGCGGGGCTGTTAAAGCGGCTCCAATAGCTCCCACACCCTGTGCAAAATTAATCCGAGCCTCCCTGTTTTTTGGAGTTCCTAATATACCAATGTATGGATTACAAACTGTTTGAAGAATAGTTACCCCGGAAAACAGAACAAACAGGCCGGCCAGGAAAACATTGTAGCTTTTCATTACCGATGCCGGGTAAAATATCAATAATCCGACTCCTGTAATTGCTGCTCCCAGGGCAATTGCCTTTTGAGTCCCAAGCCTGCTGATAATGATTTTTGCCGGATACGACATCAGGAAAAATGCCAGGAACGATAAGGAAGTCCCCAATGCTACCTGCAAATTGGATAATTCAAATGATTCCTGAAAAAATGTGGCCAGCACATTAAAAAGGTTCCAGATAAATCCCCACATAAAAAAGAGGATATACACTAAAAGTAACGGTAGTAGTTTTGGTTTTTGGTTTTTCATATTCTTAATTAACGGCTAAAGCCCGGTTTATTTCTAAATTTAATTATCAACGCCCTAAAGGACGGTGTAAAACTATTTATCTATCTGAACGAACCCGGAAATTTTAATTTTTAATTCCGGGTTATTGTTGCTGAATTCTTCTAACCTGTTATAATCATTGATAGTAAGTTTGGTATCCTTAAAATGCCATTTTTTATTTAAACGCTGGTATTTATCTTCGCAAATATCGTTAAACAGGTTTAATTCCCATTCGGTAAACAGTTCATCATATTTATCTTTTATTATTTGAACTATCGCATTCAAATTTTCCGAACTATCTGTTGCGCCTGGAATAATTGGTGTACGAAATTGCAGCTCCGGACTGTTACTAGTTAATTTCCAGGATTTAATCCAGTCCAGCGATTCAAAAATTCGGGATGTTCCCTGCCCTGTTTGCTTTTTTGCAGCCTCTTCTTCCATTATTTTAAGGTCGAAAAACAGAAGGTCGGTGTATGGGATAATCATTTCGAGTGCCTCTTTCGAAATAAATCCTGAAGTATCGAATGCAGTGTGAATGCCTTCCTCCCGGCATTTTTGAAACAACTGACTAACAAATTCAGGTGCAATCCCTGGTTCTCCACCCGTAACGGTAATGCCACCATCCGAAGCATCAAGATAAGGTTTGTCTTTAAGAATCCTGTTAAAAACTTCTGAAACAGTATAATCTTCTCCTATCTTTTCAATAGCTTTTGCAGGGCAAACATCAACGCAGGTGTAGCAACCAACGCACTTGCTTCTATCCACTTCTATTCCTGTTTCCTGTAAAGAGAGGGCAGATTGGGGACAGGCATCAACACAGCTTAAACAACCTATACATTTCGATCCAAGCCACCAAATCTCCTTCTTCGGCGAAATACTTTCGGGATTGTGGCACCATTGGCAATTAAGAGGGCATCCTTTTATGTAAATTACCGTACGATAACCAGGCCCGTTATGGGTATTCAATGATTCTATTTTGAATATGCGGCCTGTTATTTCCACTTACAACGATTTATAATTTACCCGTTCGATAAACTCTTTCTGGAAACGTTTGTCCATTGTTACAAAGTGACTGGAGTAACCGGTTACTTTTACGTTTATATCGTTATAAACAGGGTTGTCGTTATCATTCATCGCATCTTCAAGAACATCCAAATCAACCAGGTTAAAGTTTATCTGCACACCACCTTTTTTAAAGAACCCGGTTGAAAATGCATCCATCAATTTATCTTTTTCGGTGCCCGCTTTAAAGAAATCGGGCGTTAATTCAATTTGGAAAGAGCCTCCCTGGTATTTCGAGAAATCAAGTTTGGTGAACGAATTTACTGTATTGGCAATACCATTGCTGTTACGCCCGTGCATTGGATTCATTCCGTGTGCCAACGGTTCTTTTGCCAGACGTCCGTCGGGTGTTGCGCCAAGCATTGGGCCGGCGTATGTATGCCCCATATACTGGAACAGTGAAGGCCTGTAATTAAATCCTTTATTGTTCTTTTTACTTTCGAGCACTTTGCGGATATTTTCTGCTACATGTATCGCCATGTCGTCAGCACCATCGTGGTCGTTACCAAATTTCGGGATATTAAGAAAGTGTTGCCTCATCACCTCGCGGCCTTCCCAGTTTGAATCGAGTGCTTCCTGAAGTTCAGTTAAGGAGTATTGTTTTTTATTGAATACCATTTCCTTGACGGCGTACATCGAATCGGCCACATTAGGTACACCAAGTACATTTACTGAGGTGTAATTGTATCGCACCGCATTTTTATCGGTACAGTCCTTGCCTTTTTCAATACAATCGTGCATACAAAAAGAGGTAACCATTTCAGGCCATACTTTTGCCTGCCAGTCGTAGGTAAGGTCTTTAAATTTTACCAGTGCATCGGCTGTTCGGTCAACCTCGTGGTGATATATCTTCCAGAACTCTTCAAAAGATTCGGTACCTTTTTCGATTGCCAGTTTTATTGTACGTTGCATGGGCTGGATAAGCACAAGGCTGTTCACGTCCTGATCGTTATATTCTGTACCTACGCCACAATACCACTGGCACCCGCTGTATGCCACGTTCCACGCATCTTCGGGTTTATAACCACTTC